>JALEUF010000061.1 GCA_022781015.1 Caryophanales bacterium | reverse complement strand
TGATGTTTCTAAAATCGATTGATAAGTCAACGATGAAAAATTGTTATACGCCTCTACTTCTTCTTTGCTAATTTCAGATTTAGTAGGATATTCGCCACTAGGATAAATAACGTTATTTAGTTTCTTGAAAGAATTAGATTCAGCTATATAGATTTCGCTTACTGAATATTTGTTTTTATAGAATTTAGCACTAACTTTGATTTTTAATAATCCAACCTGAAAGCAAAACCCTACCAATAGCAAGCAAACAGCAAAAATAGAACATCCTTTAAGTATCCAATTCCTAGTGGACTTATTCTTGAATAGAGTCATCCTAGTGTTATCTTCTAATTGATCTAAATCAAAATCCAAATCAACTTTATTTGCGTTCTCGAAATCTTCTTTGAATTGTTTTTTAATTTTCATTGAAATCACCTCCATAGAAATCACGTAGTTTCTTTATCCCTCGTCTATATTTAGAAGATACTTGAGAAGTAGTAAGCTCATTGGCTTTGGCAATTTCCTTAAAAGAAAAATCATAAAGGAAGCGCAAGACTATATATTGGTATTCTTTTTCGTCTAGAACTTCCTTGAATTTCTCTAGGTAAATCGATACACCTACCTCTTCTTTTTCTCCTTCTATATCATCGGAATAAGGGAGATGGTATTTATTGGCTTTAAGGCGGTTGATAGATAGATTTTTAGCAGTTACTAGTAAGAAGTATTTTAATTTGCTCTCTTTAGCAAAAGATGTTCTTCTTTCATACATCTTCAAGAATGCCTCATTAACTATGTCTTTTGCATCCTCTTCGTTTTTTATTATGTCGAAAGAAACATAATAGACTAGATAACGATATTTATTAAAGATGAGATTAAAAGAGTCGTTCACCTTCTTCTTTGAAGTTAAGCATAGTCGCCTTAAAACTAAACCATTAATCTTTTCCATCTCAATAAATAAAACAATCTAAGAAGCTAATTTTGTCGTTTTATTTTTAAAATCTTGGTAATAAAGAAGAAAGTAAATCACCTTCGCCTACTTTTCTTCCATAACGGTCAAATGTATATCTTCCATCATAATAGCCAAGTTTACGTCCATATTGGTCAAAGATTTCTTTTCTAGTTCCTCTATCTTCAATATAGCCAATCCTTCGACCATATCTATCTTTTAAGTCTTGTCTCATAAGGTTCCTCCTATTTATATATCTAAATGAAGTGATGCTGATTTAGATAAAATTCTTGCTACATTCTTTATAAACAAAATTCATTTATAAGGCAATGGGTTGAACCCTTAAAATAATTAATAGGCTTAAATTTATAGTCTCATTATTTACATTTTGTTAGCGCTTTCTTTACAGTTTAGTTAAAACTAGGTGGACTAAACACCTTTGTTTTGCCTATTATGTAGTAATCGGTAAAGGAACAACACATGGAAAACGTGATAAGACTGCTGGTCGACTCCGAAGCTACCCCAATATGGATACCTATTTTATTAATGATTGGTGGACTCGGTGCTTTATTTGTTGGAATGAACATGCTTCAATGTTCAACAGAAAAACTCGCTACAGGTGGACTAAAGAAATTATTTGCCAAGACTGCTAAATCTAAATTTGCAGGAGTTGGAATAGGGACTTTAGCTACCATGATTATGCAATCTAGTGGAGCCACTACCATCATGGTTGTAGGTTTTGTAAATGCTGGAGTAATGAGTTTAGTCCAAGCTGCTACGTATATAATGGGTGCAAATATCGGCACTACCATTACGGCCCAAATTGTTGCATTAGGTGGACTCACTTCCTCTTCTTTCCCTTTGACTGAAATAATAATTTCGTTAACCTTAGTAGGTGTTTTGTTACGCTTGTTCCTAGGAAAGAAATTCCCTAAAGTTGCTTTAGCTGGCGATATGGTTACTGGTCTAGGCCTATTATTCCTTGGACTAGAAACAATGACTAGCAATATGCAGTCAATATTCTTGAATGACCAGAATCTAAAGAACGCATTAACTTCTTTAACAAATCCATTTTTATTACTTTTGATTGGTATTGTCTTGACTGCTTTGGCTCAATCTTCTAGCGCAGTTACTTCTATAGTTTTAGCAATGGCTATGGCAGGAGCAGTCATTGGAGGAGAGGGAAATGGAGTCCTATATTTAATATTAGGTTCAAATATTGGCTCATGTTCCACTGCTTTATTATCTGCGATAGGCTCTACTACAAATGGCAAAAGGGCTTCTATAATCCATCTTTTGTTTAATGTATTTGGTAGTTTGATTTTCTTTATCATCTTAATATGCTGGAAAGATGCGATGAAGCTTACATTTGAACGCTGGTTCCCAAATAATCCTGCTACTCAAATTGCGATGTTCCATACATTCTTTAACTTAGTATGTACCATCTTGTTCCTTCCATTTACCAAAGGACTAGTGTTCTTAGCTACTAAGATAATTCCTGAAAAGGGGAAGAAAACAGAATCCGACTTACTTGATCCTCGCTTCCTTACTACTCCTGAATTAGCCCTTACCCAAGCCATCTCTTATTATCACATCATGGCTAAGGCTGCTTTAGATGATCTAAATACATCCTTACAAGCCTTTATGGATAAGAAGCAAATTGAAGAAAAAATCAATAAAGAAGAGACCCATGTACTTAAAATGTCAAAAGAATTAGGTGCGTTCATTGTTGAAATTGCTGGTAAAGGAGTAAGCCCTGAGTCCCAAAAAAGGATATCAAGGATGCAACTAGATATAGCAGATATTGTTAGATTAACTGAAGTTGCAGATAATATCATTTCCTATACTCGTCATGAAATTGAAGAGAATCTAGTTTTCTCCCCTGCTGTCATGAATGACCTGCAAGAAATGCAAAAAAACATCAATGCCATGTTCGCGCAGACTACCCTAGTTCTAGATCATCCTGACCTAGAAAGATTAAACAAAGCAAGATCTATTGAAGATGCAATTGACAAGCAAAGAACCGATATGGTAAATGCCCATTTAAAAAGGTTAGAAAGAGGTGAATGTAAGCCTCAAAGTTCTAATGTTTTCATTAACTTAGTCGGTAATCTAGAACGTTGTGGTGACCACTTGAATTTCATTGCCGAACGTTCTTGTTCTGATTTAAATAAAGGCAACGAAAACAGCAACATTTCTTTACATCCGTA
>JALEUF010000085.1 GCA_022781015.1 Caryophanales bacterium | reverse complement strand
CTCATGAAAACAATATTCCCTAAGCTTGTTGAAATAGAAACTCCGCTACTACCAGCAATATTATGGGCAGTATGGAAGAAAGAAATATCTCTCTTGCCGACTTTGAAATTAGAGGTAGGTTCAACAATATGGAAATCGAATTTGATATCTTTCTTAATATGCTTAGTGAACATATCAAGCATAGCATAAGTCACTTTTGAGCAATAAATTGGGGCCGGTGCCTCAGAATAAACATAGGAAAGTGCGCCGATGCAATCATCGTGTCCATGAGTTAAAAAATAAGCCTTGATACGGGATTTATTTTCGACTAGATAATCAAATCTAGGAATAACATAATCAACTCCAGGCATAGTCTTGTCTGGATCCCTGACTCCGCAATCGAGGACATATATTTCGTCATTAACTTCTAGGCAATAACAATTCTTGCCCTCTTCATCAAGGCCACCCAAGGCAAATAATCTAATTTCTTCGTCCATATAAAGCTCCGATAAATTGGCTTAAAACCATATCAAATTTTCAAATCTCCTTTATTATAAAGGAAAGTGCTTAATAAATCGATATGAAAGCGGTTTAAAATAAGTCAAGGAATTTAACTGGCAAATCATCATCTAGTTTCCTTATTTCTAGATGCATTCCATCCATAACTCCATAAGTCGCTGGATTGCCATTTTTTGGGAAAGAAGTCGATCCTGGGTTGAAATAAATAACCCCATCTTCCTTCTTTAACATATATACATGGGTATGTCCAAACATCAAAATGTCGCCACGTTCAACATTTAAGATATCGGAAGTAAGCAAATCCCCGTGGACCATATCAACCCTAAATCCATTTAAATAGACAACTCTTGAATCTTGAATTGGGAATTTAAGCAAAGTTTCATCAATCCTAGAATCGCAATTGCCTTTCACTCCGGTTATCAAATGAGCATATTTATTAAGAATAATCGAAGTTCCCATCGGATCATAATCCTGAGGAACCCCATTGCGAGGTCCATTATAGAGATAGTCGCCAAGCAAAATAATCTTATCGGGATTGTAGCGTTGGAAAAGTTTATCTAGCTTCTTAGCCGCTAGAATTCTTCCATGTATATCAGACGCGATAAGAATCCTCATAATTATTCCTTAATATCTCTAGTAGTTACCAAGGCTACTCCACTTCCTGCTAGATTATCGCAAACAACTTGTCCCATCTTAACAGGAGCCTTTAAATGTATTTTATTGACATCTTTCATGGCTAAAATAACCAAGTCTTTTTTAATAGGTGCAACGCTTTTTACAGGGCAAACACGGAGAAGCTTGGAATCGACTCTAACTGTACTAGTCAAAGTACGCCTAGGGTCAGTAATTTCCTGGATGGCATATTTTTCACCCCTAGGGCAAGAATTGCCACTAACCTTATTATTATCATCAATAAGAAGATGGCAGCCTCTAGGACAGACAATGCAAGTTAGTTCTTTCATTTTACATCCTCCTTATTAACTAGTGAAACTTTGAGAGTTTTATAGTCTTTATTTAGTAGTTTTTTATCAAGTTTGTAAATTTCCATTTCACTAGGTATAATCGCCATTTTATATACTTTTTTGATAACATTCCCATCACAAGAGTATTCAATATAGACGTTCTTGCTTGGTTTACGAACTCTAAACTTAATTTCAATAGAATCCATAGCGTTGTCTAAGTCAATTGTAGAAGGCACAACATAGCCAATTCCATCTCCGGCAACTGTAGAGATTTCATGCTCTCCTTTATGGAGATTTCCTTTTAAATAGATAGAAGCGCCTAACCCTGCTAGTCTACCTTCTTCTACAACATAATCAACTAGGTCATGGACATGCAATACGTTCCCGCAAGAGAAGATTCCTTCAACTTCGGTTTCCATATGTTCATTGACGCAAGAACCTCTAGACCTAGATTGAGGGATTCCAATGTTATTTAACAAGGCATTATTTGGTAATAAGCCGACAGAGAGCATCAATGTATCAACATCAAATCTTTGTTCGGTTCCTTTTATTGGTTGTAGTTTATCGTCAACTTTAGAAATCTCGATAGCCTCTAATTTATCCTTGCCAATTATGTTTGTAACTGTATGGGACAGATATAGAGGGATATTAAAATCAATAAGACATTGCTGTATGTTCCTATTCAATCCATTTGAATAAGGCATAAGTTCGGCTACACCTAATACTTTTGCCCCTTCTAGTGTCATTCTTCTAGCCATAATAAGGCCGATGTCGCCACTACCAAGGATAAATACCTTCTTACCGACTAAATATCCATATTCATTTAGATAAAGCTGGGCCTGACCTGCCGTAATAACTCCAGCTGGTCTTTCTCCAGGGATTCCAATTGCACCAGCGCTTCTTTCAAGGCAACCAGCCGCCATAATGATTGCTTTAGCCTCTATTTGAACCGCACCTTCGCTAGAATTAACATAAGTAACAACTTTGTCTTTAGTTAAAGAAGTTACATAACTATTTAATTTATAAGGAATATGCCTTTCTTCGACTTGATTAACAAATCTAGTAAGGAATTCTGGTCCAGTTAATTCTTCTTTAAATTCATGTAGGCCAAATCCATTATGAATGCATTGGTTAAGAATTCCTCCGAGGAATTCGCCCTTTTCTAGAATCAATATATCTTTAATTCCTTCATCATAGGCTTTAATTGCAGCAGCCATTCCGGCACTGCCACCACCTATAATTAATAAATCTACCTTTCTCATTTGCTCTCCTCCTTTAGGATATAAGATCCTTCTCCATCATAATTAACTTCTAGAGGAGATATATTTAATTTATCAGCCAAAAGGAACAACACCTTGCTTTGGCAGAAGCCACCTTGGCACTTACCAAATCCAGCACGCGTCCTTTTCTTAACGGCTTTTATGGTTAAGCAAGGGAGAGATCTAGATAAGACGTCTTCAATCTCGCCAAGGCTAATCTTTTCGCAATTACAAATCATCTGACCATATTTTGGGTTTTTCTTGATAATTTGGTTTCTTTCTTCGATAGAAAGATCATTCATCTTGATATAAGGCTTGATATTTGGATTGAAATTAGCCTTTTCCTTCATATTTAAGACTGGTTTGACCAATTCTTCGACTACATACTTTCCAATCGCTGGAGAAGATGCTAATCCAGGGCTTTCGATTCCGGCGACATTGATGAAATATTTATCATTTTTAGAATAGGAAATAACGAAATCATGGGTCGATGGAGTTGCCCTTAGCCCAGAGAAAGTCCTGATTTGTTCATAAAAAGGAATAGATGGGACCATTGAGACGGCTGATTTCTTTACTTCGCCTAAAGTTAATGAATCAGTTGAAGTATCATCTTTAGAATCAACAAATTCGCTAGAAGGCCCAACTAAATAGTTATTCGAAGTCGTTCTAGTTACCAAGATTCCCTTTCCTTTTTCAGTCGGAAGCGGGAATAAGACATGGTTTACAAAGTCTGGTTTAAAGTGATCCAAGACATAATATTCGCCTTTTCTAGGAGATATATGCCAATCAATTGGCTCAACCATCGAGGCAATCTTATCAGCATAAAGCCCAGCACAATTAATAACCATCTTGGCTTTATATATTCCTTTTGTAGTCTCTAAGACATAGATGCCATCTTCTTTTTTAATAGAAGTAACCTTGCAATTAAGTTCTAGCTTTGCCCCATTATCTAAGGCATTTTCAAAGCAATGGGCAACTAAAGTAAATGGATTAATAATTCCGGCAGTTGGACATAATAAGCTTCCCATGACCGAAGAAGAAATATTAGGCTCTAATTTTAAGGTTTCTTCTTTGTCTAATAGAATTGCTTCGACTCCATTTTCCTTAGCTCTTTCTTTTAAAGAAGCCAGGGTGGCCATATTTTCTTCATTAAATCCTAAAGTCATTGAGCCAATCGGAGAAAAAGAAACATCCAACTCCTTGCAAATAGAAGGATACATCTTATTTCCTAACACATTAAATTTAGCCTTATTCGTGCCAGGAAGAGGATCATATCCAGAATGGACGATAGCGGAATTAGCCATCGAGGAAACATCCCCTACATCATTTTTAGCCTCAAGACAAATTACATTCAATTCGTATCTAGAGAGGTTCCTAGTTACGAATGCACCACTAACTCCAGCGCCAATTACAATTACGTCAAACATATTGACTATAGTATAGCCTAAAACAGGGGTTTTAAGATAGAGAAAAGGATTATTTTTTTAGACAATTGTACCCTTTTGTAAATATTTAACTAATTTGCCTAAATTAAGGGATTTTATCTATTTCATTACTAGGATAGTTAAATTAAAATTAACTCCATGATAAATAAGAAACTTAGAAAATATATTGAACAATTAGCAAAAAACGAAGCATTTGATGAAGAAAGCGATTACCATGCTAACGTATTGTTTGAAGTTGATCAAAAGTCATTCTCTTCAAAATTAAAAGACAGGCTACCATCGAATAAAAACATAAATATCATCTATAACGAAGTTGCCTCGACTCTTCTTGAATTTGATAAAGATAGTTCTTCTTATTTATCTAGTTTGCCTTTTCTAGATGTAGCAGAAATTAATCCATCCTTATTAGAAGATAATCCCTATTACCAAAAGCTAATCAAGAAATCTTCTAGCAAATATAAAGATATAGAATTTGGATTTGATTATTTTTATCCATATGTCCCATTTCTTTTAGATGAAAAGATAATAGGAGATGATTATAAATGCCATTCTCCTTTTGGCTATTTTTCTAAACGAATCAAATATCCTTTGATCAGGAAAAACGGGGCAAATTGGATGGAATTAGTCCCTCACGAAATCAATTCGATGGAAATCGATATAAATAAAGCCAAGGGAAATATATTGGTTGTCGGACTTGGACTAGGTTATTTTGCCTATATGACATCAAATAAAAAAGAAGTCAGTTCAGTTACCATTTTGGAAAAAGACAAAGATATCATCGAAATATTTAATTCATGTCTGCTTGATGAATTTGAAAATAAAAGCAAGATTAAGATTATTAATGATGACGCTTTAACATATCTAGATTATCCTAAATATGATTTTGTC
>JALEUF010000060.1 GCA_022781015.1 Caryophanales bacterium | reverse complement strand
CAGCGGCTTCAGACCCTAGCTCCTTTAAGGATTCGAAATCATAAACTTCTGCTTTGATGAATCCTTTTTGGAAATCGGTATGGATGATTCCAGCGCATTCAGGGGCAGACATGCCATTTTTAAATGTCCAAGCTCTGCATTCATCACTTCCACATGTAAAGAAGGTGGACAGATTAAGCAATTTGTATGAGGCTTTGACCAATTTGTCTAAGCCAGATTCATTTGTTCCAAGCGAATCAAGGAATTCTTTCCTTTCAGTCTTGTCTTGAATTTGAGAAATCTCATATTCAATTTCGCAAGAAACTGGGATGCACTGGGCATTTTCGCTTTCAGCAATTTGCTTTACTTGCTGATAATATTTGCAGTTATCCAAATCCGAGTAATCGGAATCGGCAACATTAGCAACATAGATTATTGGTTTAAGAGAAAGAAGGAAGAAATTCTTTTTCGCATAGGCGATTTGCTCCGAACTTAATCCTTTTACTAGTCTAGCAGGTTTTCCTTCTCCTAATATTTCTTGAAGAGGTTTAAGGATAGCCATTTCATAGACTGCAACTTTGTCTTTTGAAATCCTTGCCTTTATATCTTGCTTAGCGATTCTAGCGTTAACTGAATCCAAATCCGCCATCGCCAATTCTAGATTAATAGTTTCGATATCGCGCCTTGGATCAATTGAATTATCGACATGGATAATTTCTTGATTATCGAAGCAACGTACTACTTCGCATATTGCATCACATTCCCTAATGGCGGCTAGGAATTGGTTTCCTAATCCTTCGCCTTTAGAAGCACCTTTAACTAATCCGGCAATATCATAAAATTCGAAAGTTGCATTTATTTTCTTTGCTGGATGAAACATTTCATCAAGGAAATCGAGCCTTTCATCTGGAACCACAACTACTCCAGTATTTGGCTTAATGGTAGCGAAGGGGTAATTAGCCGCTTCGACATGAGAATTTGTAATAGCGTTGAACAACGTAGATTTTCCAACATTTGGTAGTCCAACAATACCTGCTTTTAATGACATAATAAAATAACCTGCTTTATGGCGTAGATATTGTACGCCTAGAGTTATACTCTAGCAACCGAACAATTTAAAAACTAATGATATTATTTAACTAATTATCTCCTTTTAAGTCAGGACAAAATAAAAAGCCTCACGGTTAGTGGGGCTATGAAGTTAACTAAACGTTATGCAATTAGTCGACTTTCTTAACGTTCGCAGCGCGTGGGCCACGTTCCGACTCTTCAACGTCAAATTCAACATTCTCGCCTTTTTCAGCGGTCTTGTATTCATCGGCGTTCTTCATGATGAGTGCGGAATAGTGGAAGAAGTAATCGCGGTTATCTTCGGCGTGAATAAAACCGTATCCCTTCTCCTTATTGAACATTTTGACTGTTCCCTTCATGAGACTCCTAACCTTCCTGGTTCAATTGAAACCACATAAAAATATACACTACTTAATTAACGTTTTCTACTATCCAATTAACAAAAAACAAACCTAGATTTCTTAACTTCATTAATAATGAAGAAAAACCGCCATCATTAAAATTAGCAAGGTAACAAGTGAAAAATAGAGAATTTATAGCAAAATAAAGTTCTAATCACTACATGGGTTAATTATTTTCACTTTTTTCCAGTCTTTTTCCAATGAATAAAGACGATATAACATAAAGGATAAAAGTTATTGTTATGAAAAGAAACGGCTCATAAGAGAGGCTAAATCCAATAGAAGATCCAAAGCTATTCCCTATAATTTTCGAACCTAAAAATAGCAATGGAAGCATCATTAAAGAGGATAAGAAAGAGGCTACTACAATTAGGATCATCGACTTATAAAAGAAAAAGCAAAATTCTTCCTTTTTAGGTAATCCAATACTAAAGAAAAGCTTTCTGGTGTCCTTGTCGTCTTCATAATTTGTATGCATAATAAAGCCAAATAACAATAACGATAAAAATATCGTTCCTATCGAAGAAAAAAGCAATAAACTACCAACGTAGGATGTAGTTTGATTCATTGAAGAAGAAACATAATCATCAACGTTTAGAAAATAAAAACCATCCATATTTCTTTCTAGATTTTCCTTGCATTTCAATAATTGCTTTTGGTTAGAAAAGAAGAGGACGTATCCATTCTTTTTTAAATTAAATGTAGATACTCCTAAATATGAAAATAAATATTCCTCTAATAAGGAAGGGGATATATAAAGAATTAGATCCTCGTTATCCACTACATCAATAACATTTAATGAACCATTCTTGAAATTCCTAATTATTTTATCTCTATTAATTGAAGAAGAAGCTTCATAAGAAAAGAAAAGATGTTCTTTGTTTCCTAGTCTATTCCTTAATCCTTTCGAAATTAAGACATCATTAGATTTTAAGATATTAGAAGAAGATAAGATTGGAGAAATTTTTATTTTCTTATCAAAGGGAGTCAAGATGTTCCCGCTTAAAACATCGCTTGGAAGAAAATCAAAAGAAAACGTTTCTAAAGTTGAAACTGTCTCTGAAACAATATTCAAATTATCTAAGGAAGAAGATAAGAAAAACTGTGGTAAAAAACCTGTAAAAATCGTTTCATTAGATCCATAAAATCCATAACGTTGCAAGCCAAGATAAGGAACCCCTGTATCAATTATTTGATTAAAGCATGATTCTTCATTGCGGTTGCTTTTATAAACATAAACCCTGTTACTTAAACAAAAAGAAGCATCACATGTTGATGATAAATACAAACTGGAATTCGGTTCAAAATAAAGCAAAGAATATCTATCATCATTTTTAATGTTCCTATAGAAAAGTTCTTTATCTTTTAAATAAACAAAAGGCAATTGGTATACATATTGGGGATTTGGGTTTTCTCCCGTTTCATCCGGCCTAAATTTCATTTTATCTATAAATATGGTCTTGTTCCATTTGCTTGAAGAATGCAATAACAAAGGGAGCTTGGCTTTTATTATTCCTTTAATCGTAAAAAGTTCCTGGTCGTCAAATTCAATGTCTTTATTTTCTACATTCAAAAGAAACCTAACTGAATTTGAGGATAAATAGGACCCGAAAGACTCATAGCTTCTAGCAATCCCAAGTTGCAGACATATTGAATTTAAATAATCAAAAGGAAGGCCAATGACAAGCTCATCATCTTCTAAGGAGGAGATTCCGCTAGGATAAATGGGTTCTTGCACTTCTTTTAACCAAACAAATTCATTTATATGTTTTGATGAAAAATAAGGCAAAGGGATATTTTGATATAAAGTTAAAAGAAAACACGAATCATCACTTTTGAATAAAGATGGAAAATCAAAATTAAGATGAAATCCATAATCAATAACATCTTCTTCATAGTCTTCTGATAAAGCAATCAGGCTTTTCTCATCACAAGGGTATAAATTTGGGTTCACATTATCCTTTCTAGAAATAATCAATTGATTTGGGATGGAAAAAGAAGAGAGGGCACTTTTCACTTCTTTTTCCATGCTGAAACGGATATAACTAGAAAATCCGGCAAAACAAAACGATGCAAAGCAACAAAACAAAGTAAGATAAAACCTGAATTTCTTACTAACTAAATCTTTATAAGCAATTTTAAGACGGTCAAGAAAAGATAATCCGATTTTGTCTTTTTTTCTTGTGTTATAGGTACTTATTGGATTTATTCCTGACTTCTTATTTTCTAGGCATTTTTCTAATCTAATCTTCTTATCTTTTATTGAATATATTTGGTCACAATAACGTTCTAATAAATCTATATTATGAGAAGAAACTATAACCAAGTGATTTTTTGAATAATTCTTTAAGGCATCAAAAAGTTTTCTTCCATTTTTTTCATCTAAAGATGCAGTTGGTTCATCTGCTAAAAGTAACTTGGCATCACTAGTCAAGCAAAGGCAACTTGCTACTCTTTCTTTTTCGCCTCCAGAAAGATTTTTAGCCTTTTCATCCGCCCTACTATTTAAATCAAATTGTCTAAGTAAGTTCTTGCCCTTTTTGTTTTTTATAATCTTGTCTTCTTTTGAGGTTGCATTTAATAAAAGCAAAACATTATCCAAAACACTTTCTTGATTTAGCAAAGGATAATCCTGGAATATAAATCCAACATTATTTATTCGATACATTCTTAAAGCATTCTCACCTAGAGATTTCAAAGAAATATTATTTACGACAATAGATCCTTTATAAGATGAATCTAGTCCTCCAAGCATTTTAAGTAAGCTTGATTTCCCTGAACCAGAAGGTCCACTCAATCCAATTAAACCATATTTAGGAAAATGAATTTCTGCATCTTTAAAAAGAATTTGCTTATTGAAAGACTTATTAAGTTTTGAAACGGAAACAAAATATTTCATTCGTCTTTAAGTTCCTTGGCAATATCGATTTTTGATAAAAGAAAATAAAGAAGCAAAAACGATAATAAATATATAGATATAGCAAATACCAAAAATAGAATCGGAATAAAAAATGGTATCCTGTTGAAATTTAATAATGGATTAATAATTAGGAAATCAAAGCCTAGCCTTGGGGCTAAAAACTTATTGATTATCCCAAATGCAAATAATGATAACGGAGCAAACAAAACTATAGATGAAAGGAATACCAAAATTGAATTGATTGAAAACAAGGAAATAATTCTTGGTTTATTAATGCCTAGGCAAAGCAATATGGCATTATGCTTTTTGTTTCGTAAATAACAATAAAAGCAATCTAGCAAAAGCAATATGAAGCATAAAGCAAACTCGAATATGGCGAATAAACGCAAACACAAGCAAATCAAAGAGCTCAAATTAGAATATGAATTCTTTGTTGTATAGACTCTGCTAGAAAATGAATATGGAGCATCTTCTTTTTCAAATTGCCTAATTAAATCAAACATCTTCAATGCATCTTCTTTGCTTTTGCAATGAAGAATGCTTTCTTGTCCGCTATAAGAAGATGATGGAGAAGAATTAATAATAAAATCTAAAACTGAAACATCTCTTCCTTGAATATTGGAATAATTTGGCAAAAAGAAACTATCAAGTAAACTAGCGACTTCATCATAAGGAAAATAAACTCGCGGAGAATTTAAGAATGAAAATTCTTTTATTATGGAAGCTATTTTGAATCTAAACTCAATATCAATTTCATCATTACCCTGCTCGTATTCAAACATCATTTTTCTTTTTACTACCAACTCATCTCCAGGGTTTATATCTTTATAAAAGAAGGAAAACGAATCATTAACAAATACAAGCATATTTTTTGTCAATGAAAAATTTTCTAAATTAAAACTAGAAAACGTCAATAAATCACTAGGCAAATATGGCACGAAATTAACAGGAGTTTGCTTTTCTTCTCCTATATAAAAAGATTCGTTATATGGAAGAACAAAAGATAACGATGCATAAGCGTCTGCTTTATCTAGCAAAAATGAGATATCGTTTTTGCTTGGTTTAGATTGTTTTATCAAGTTCAAAGATGAAGACGAGGATACTTTTTCTTTCTTGCTAACACTTAAAAACAACGAATCAAAACTAGTGTCCATTATTGAACTTTCTATTTTACTAGCACCTTTTTGAAATCCTAACCCACAAGAAAAGATGACCTCCATAAATATAAAGCATATTAGACAAATTATAGATTTTGCCCTATTTTTCTTTCTTATTAACCTTCTAAATGGTCTAAGGTTTCCTTTATAACCTCTTTTACTTAATCGAATAGGCTTAACATTACCTTCATTCAAATTAGATTCTTTTATATTTCCTTTTTCAATCTCGACAAAATAATGTGCATCATTAAACAATGTTTTCTCGTGACTAGTTACTATAACTAATATGTTTTTTGATAATTCTAATAATATGTCCCTGACCTTTTTTGAATTGTCTTCATCTAAAGCACCAGTCGGTTCATCACAAAGCAATACAAGAGGATCCTTCATCAAAGCCCTAGCGATTCCAACCCTTTGCTTTTCTCCGCCTGATAATTTCGATACTTCCTTATTTTCTAATTCTTTAATTCCTAACGACGAAAGCAATCGCTCGGCCTTTTCCTTGTTATTTTCAAAAAGAAGGAGATTATCCAAAACGCTTAATTCATCAATAAGATTAAAATGCTGAAAGACATATCCAATTTGATTCAAACGTATATTCTCTTTTTCTTTATTTGACATCCTTGAGACATCTTTGCCATTAAAAAGCATCGTTCCGGATGTAGGCTTAAGAAGTAATCCAAGAATATTTAATAAAGTAGATTTTCCTGAACCTGACTCACCTTTAATAAAAACCAAGCCTTTTATTGGAAAGGATAGATTAATAGAAGAAAGAGCAACTTGCTTACTCGAAGAAGACGTAAATGTCTTATTTATATTTTTTAAAACAAACAAAAGAAAAGCCTCCTGTTATATAAGTAGAAGGCAAATAGGCAAAATGGCTACACCGATTTAATTACAGGAGCATCATGATGAGCGATAACTTTCTTGATTTTGGAATTGAATTTATCTCTATCAAGCATGATGACGTTGCCACATCCTAAGCAAAGAATCTTCACATCTGCCCCAAGTCTAATTACCTGGAATCTTTTAGATCTTGAAGAGCAAGGATGAGGACGTTTCATCTCTACTTCATCATAAAGTTTTATAGAACTCACATCCATGGTTCATCCTCCATTTTAACAGCGGCCGGAATTCTAGGAAGACCTGGCATAGTTAATATGTTTCCAGTAAGGGCAACAGTAAAGTTAGCACCTGCTGATAAAGATACATCTCTAATAGTAATCTTGAAGTTAGTTGGAGCGCCTAACTTAGTGGCATCATCGGTAAAGGAAGCTGGAGTTTTAGCCATGCAGACATAGCTATCTTGGTATCCTAAATCTTCTATTTCCTTTATTTTTTCTAAGGCAATTTTCTCGTAAACAACTTCAGAAGCCCCATAGATTTCCTTGCAAATCTTGTTTATCTTTTCTTTTATTGGCGAATGTCTATCGTACAAAGGTTTATAGAATGAAGGCTGGTTATTTAAGACTTCTAAGACTTTGTTTGCTAATTCAATCGAGCCTTCTCCACCCTTGTTAAAGCCATCAAGGAATGCATAGACATATCCTTTTTCCTTGCACCAATTCTTTAAACATTCAATCTCGGATTCATGATCGGTATTGAAATGATTAATTGCAATTACAATCGGAACACCGAATTTTTGAATATTCTTTATATGTCTTTCCAAATTGCACATACCTTTCTTTAAAGCTTCAACATCTTCGCTAGCTAAATTTTCATAGGCAAGGCCCCCATGCATTTTCAAAGCACGGATAGTCGCTACCATAACCGTACAACTTGGTTTTAGATTTCCTTCCTGACATTTAATATCTAGGAATTTTTCAGCGCCTAAATCAGCTCCAAATCCAGCCTCAGTAATTACGATTGGGGCTAATTTCATTGCTAATTTAGTAGCTAGAATTGAATTGCATCCATGAGCAATATTAGCAAAAGGACCGCCATGAACTAAACATGGGTTATTTTCTAATGTTTGAACTAAATTAGGATTCAAGGCATCTTTCATTAAACGCATAACCGCATGAGTAATCTTTAAATCCTTTAATGTAATAGGCTTATTGTCTTTGCTGAATGCAACTATTATCTTTTCTATCCTATGCAAGAAATCTTCTTTCGATGTAGCTAGGCACATAATCGCCATCATTTCAGAAGCAACAGTAATAGTAAAATGATCTTCTCTTGGAGTGGCTTTATTATCATTCATGGATACAAGGACATTTCTAAGAGCCCTATCATTCATATCCAAAGCTCTTTTCCAGGTTATTCTATTTGGATCGATATTCAATTCATTGCCAAAATAAATATGGCTATCAATGACAGCGGAAATTAAGTTGATTGAAGAAGTTAATGCATGCATGTCCCCAGTGAAATGAAGATTAATGTCTTCACTAGGAGCAATAGAAGCCAGTCCTCCACCAGTCGCACCACCTTTTAATCCAAAGACTGGACCTAGGCTAGGTTCTCTTAAACAAAGGAGGGCTTTTTGGTTTATTTTTCCAAACCCTTCTGCTAAAGCAATGCTTGTTGTAGTCTTCCCTTCCCCTGCTTTAGTTGGGGTAATGGCAGTTACTAAAACTAACTTCCCATCTTGATTAGAAGCAACTTCATCCATTATGGAAAGATCGATTTTGGCCTTATAAGAGCCATATGGAATAACGTATTTTTGTTCAATGCCAGCTTTACTAGCAACTTCAGTAATAGGAATTAAAGACATAGGTGCCTCCTAATTATTTTAAAAAGTTATTGTTTATTATAAGGCAAAATCAAATCAAAGATAGTTTTATATGCTAAAGATAATCCAGCTGATGAAGGAACTAACATCATCGAACCTTTGAAAGTGCCATTTTTTATCGGTAGTTCACTTGAAAAAGCAACTGATAATAATTTTGGATCTATCCCTTCGCTTCTAAGTTTATTCCTAATTAACTTAGCCAAAGGATCATTATATGTCTTATCTAATGTGGTAATAATAACTTTGCTAGGATCAAATCTATTTGCCATTCCTAAAGAAGAAACAATTCTAATATTTTCGGTTATACATCTTTTTATAAGAGCAATCTTAGGAGAGGTTTCATCAATGCAATCAACTACATAATCATATTGTGATAAATTCAGTTCCTTAACGTTATCTAAATCTAGTCTTAAAGAAAACGCATTTACTACAGTGCGTGGATTTATCTTGTTCATTTTTTCTTTGGCTATAGTTACTTTTTCCTTCCCTATAGAAGAATAATTAAAACATATTTGCCTATTTAAATTTGATTCATCTACCTTATCAAAATCATAGATATCTATTTGACCAACATTACTTCTAACTAAAGCTTCTAGACAGGTCCCACCTACTCCACCTACTCCAAAAATAGCTACTTTAGATTTAGATAAAGCAAGTACCCCTTTTTCTTTAATTAACCCAATTGTACGAGAATCAAATTTATCCATTTAAGCGACCCATTATGTCAAATTTATCTTTAATCCAGGTAATTTTGAATTGATGAGAGAAGAATGTCATCTGACGTTTAATATAATGCCTGGTATTCTTTTTAATTGTTTCTTTGGCTTCTTCTAAAGTTATCTTTCCATCAAAATAAGGGAATAATTCCTTAACTCCAATGGCCTTAAAAGCACTTCTATCCCTGCCATATTTATCTATTAGGTATTTATTTTCTTCTACTAATCCTTTTTCAAACATTTCATCGACGCGTTTATTTACAATTTCATAATTAAGTTCCCTTTCTTTTTCTAATCCAAAGAAAAGGCAATCATAAATAGGTTCATGGTTTTGTTTGGCAATGATATTAGATTTAGTAGTGCCGGTACTAAAATAAATCTCTAAGGCACGTAATATCCTTACTCTATTATGAGGATGGATAGTCGAGGCTGAATCAGAATCTACTTGCTTTAATAAATCAAAAAGATCTTCATCGCTTAAAGATTGGTATTTGCTCATATCAACGCTTGGGAGATCCGGGAATTCATAATCATATAGACCAGCCCTTATATATAATCCAGTTCCCCCTGCGATAATGATATTCTTCTTAAATGGAGAAATGGTTGCTATGGCGCTACGCAAGTCTTCTTGGTATTCCTTAACATTATATGAGCTATCTAAAGGGATGAAATCAAATAGGAAAGAAGGAACTTCAAATAATTCTTCTTCACTTGGCTTAGCAGTCGCGATTGAAAGCTCTTTATAAACTTGGAAAGCATCTGCATTAATAATTGCTGCATCTATTTCTTTTGCTAATTCAATAGCAAGCTTACTTTTCCCGCTTCCTGTCGGACCTGTTAAGACTATTATCATTCTAAATTGTCCTTTATTTGCTCTAATAAAGAAGATAAATCCGCAATGGAAGATTGCAAATTTAAATACACGGGGTCATTAAAATAGGCTTTCTTAAGTTCATCTATTTCTTTTTTTAGAGGCAATAAATCCTCATCGGTCTTAAATGATTTATTTACTAATTGTTTTTGTTTTTCTTCCATTTCTTCCTTTAATTGTTTTAAAAAGGAAGAAGATTCAAAGGCATTCTTGCATTCTATATATCTAATATAAGAATCTTCTTTTTCTATTTTTTCTTTTAAAGAAGATGCAAGAACTAAAATAGGATCATCTAGCAAAGTTCCAATCAAGGAATAAGTATGGCTTTCATTGATATAGACATTTACTATATGCCCTTTTAAGAACGAAGGTCCTTTGAAATTGACTAATTTAGAAGATTCGGTATAGCCAGAAAGTACTCCTTTATCCTTTTTAGAAGGACCATCTACTAAAACCTTATAAGTCTTCCCGACCATTGACTCAGCATGTTTGGATACACCATCTTCAATTACTTTTACTAGTCTTACGAATCTATCATGTTTTTCTTTATCGCTAACATTATCAATCATCTTAGCAGCTGGAGTTCCTTTTCTAGGAGAATAAATAAAGGTAAAGGCAGAATCATATTGGACTTTTTCACATAAAGTCAAAGTATCTTCAAATTCTTCTTCTGTTTCATTTGGGAAACCAACAATTATATCTGTAGTCAGCGCTACCCCTGGTATTGTTTTCCTAATACGGTCAACTAAATCTAGATATTCTTCCCTGCTATATCTTCTGCCCATTAAGCGAAGAACAGATGTTGATCCAGATTGGACAGGTAGATGGATACACTTCATTATGTTTGGATATTTTGCAATTATTTCTAACATGTCATTAGAGAAATCCCAAGGGTGTGAAGTCATGAAACGCAACCTTGGAATGCCTAATTTAGCAACTTCTTCCAAGACTTTGGAAAAATTAGTCCCGTCATGGAAATCCTTACCATATGAATTAACATTTTGGCCTAATAAGGTAATTTCCTGATAGCCTTTTGCTACTAGTTCCTTACATTCATTAACTATTTCTTCTAGTTTCCTAGAACGTTCTCTTCCCCTTGTATAAGGAACAATGCAATATGTACAGAATTTATCGCATCCATAGGTAATATTTACATAGGCCTTATATGAATCAAGCCTAACTGAAGGCAAGTTTTCAATAACGTCGCCTGCAAAGGAATAAACATCGACAAGCTTTTTATTTCTAGCTATTTTTTCTTCTAGTAAATCAAGGATCTTATTAACGTTATGAGTGCCAAAAACAAGACTGACATGAGGATAAGTCTTCATAATGTAGTCAGCGCTTCCCTCTTCTTGCATCATACAGCCGCAAACGCATAAAATGAAGTCTTTGTTATTAGTCTTATTGACCTTGAATTTACCAATCTCGCCATAGACTTTTTCTTCGGCATTTTCTCTAACTGCACAAGTGTTGATAATAGCAAGGTCGGCTTCTCTATCATTATCGGTTTTTATAAAGCCGGCTTTCTCTAGATAACCAGAAAGAATTTCTTCATCTCTAACATTAGCCTGGCAGCCAAAAGTCTTGATGACATATTTCTTGCCTTTGGCAAATTTAGCCAAATGAGGTCCAACCTTAACTTCATCAAAAATTACCTTTGGATTATCTACCCTGTTCCTAGCCTTAGACATGTCAGGAAGAGACTTATAAATTAATTTTCCCATATTCTTTTTCCTTTCCGTTTATCAAGCAAAGAGGAATTATTTCCTTGCAAAACCCACTTTCTTCATCAATTTTCAATAGAACTCCATTAATAATGGAATCCCCATTTTCTTTTGTTTTAAATGGCGTATTTATTTTATACAAATTCTTCTCAATAATCGAATTTGGCTCAAATCCAATTATAGAAGGATATCCACCACAATACCCTACATCAGTCATAAAGGCTGTCCCTTTTTCTAATATCAATGCATCATTAGTTTGGACATGCGTATGGGTGCCTAACAAAGCAGTTAACCCTCCATCAAATTCAAATGCCATTGTAGCTTTTTCTGAACTTGATTCAGCATGGTAATCAACTATATGAATTAGAGGAATATCAGGGTTAGAAACTAAAGATGATAATGTTTCAAATGGAGACGTTACGACTTCCTTAAGAAATGCTTGCCCTAGAATGTTAGTTACCTGGATATAGGTGTCCTTTATTTTGAAGCAATTTGTCCCGTTAACTCTTCCATGACCAATAACATTCAAAGGGAATAATAGATTCTTATATTTCTTCCCAAATGTTAAGGCTTGTTGTTTTGAAGCATAATGATTGCCTAGAGTAACTACATCAACGCCAGCCTTTATAATCTCTAGGAAATCATTTTCAGTTAACCCTTTGCCATCGCTAGCGGCATTCTCGCCGTTTGCAATTACAAAGTCTATATCGTTTTTCTTTCTAAATAAGGGCAAAAAAGAGGACACGGAAGATATTCCTCCATGCCCTACAATGTCTCCAAGAAAAACAATGTTCATCTTATTTAGCAGTCTCTATAGCCCTGTATTCACGGATGACAGAGACTTTGATTTGGCCAGGGTAAGTCATTTCCTTTTCTATCTTTTCCCTTAATTCTTGAGCTAATAAGACAGATTGGGAATCACTTATCTTTTCTGGCATAACCATGACTCTAATTTCTCTTCCAGATTGCATGGCGTAAGCTTGTTGAACTCCATCAAATCCCTTAGCAAGAGTTTCAAGTTGTTCAATACGCTTGACATAGGTTTCTAGAGTTTCACTTCTTGCACCAGGTCTAGCAGCAGATAAAGTATCAGCGGCAGCAACTAGATAAGAAATAACAAATTTAGCAGGTACATCGCCATGGTGAGATTCGATAGAATTCACTACTACTTCATTCTCACCATATTTCTTTGCTAACTGAGCGCCTAATTCAACGTGGCTCCCTTCTAATTCGAAGTCAACAGATTTGCCAATATCGTGAAGTAACCCAGCTCTTCTAGCCAAATTAACATCAAGGCCAAGCTCACCAGCCATGATACCAGTTAAATAAGCAACTTCCATGGAATGCTCTAAACCATTTTGACCGTATGAAGTACGATAATGGAGCCTTCCAATATAGGAAACAAGTTCTTTGTTGATACGAGGAAGACCAAGTTTGAAGCAAGCTTCTTCGCCATATTTAAGAGTAGAATCAGCAACTTCCTTTTTGCATTTGGCAACGACATCTTCGATTCTTCCTGGCTGGATTCTTCCATCCTTGACTAGGTATTCTAACGAACGTCTTGCAACTTCTCTTCTAATTGGATCAAAGCAAGAAACGGTTATGGCTTCAGGAGTATCATCAATTACTAAATCAACACCTAATTCTTGTTCCAATACTCTGATGTTCCTTCCTTCTCTACCGATGATTCTTCCTTTCATTTCATCACTTGGAAGAGCTACGACTGAAACAGTTCTTTCGGTAGTGACATCTTGAGCATATCTTTGGCAAGCAAGACTTAATAAATCTATAGCCTTGGATTCAGCAGTTTCTTTAGCTTCATCTTCGGCATTTTTAATATAAGCCGCTATTTCCATAGACATCTTTGATTCAACTCTAGCCATAATTTCATCATGGGCTTCTTGAGTTGACATGCCAGATACTTTTTCAAGTTCAGCAATGATGTCATCAATCTTTTGGTCAAGTTCGCTTTGACGTTTCTTGTAAGATTCAATAGATTGACTTAGTTGTTCAGACTTCCTGTCAAGGTTATTTTCCTTTTCGATAAGGGCATTATCCCTGGCATCGATATTTTGTTCCCGAATAGAAAGTTTTTGTTCTTCACCGGCTAATTCGGCTTTTCTTTTTCCGATATCTTCATCGGCTTTTTGTTTGACATTTAACGCCAATTGTTTAGCGTCAATTTCGGCATTTTTGAGGATATGCTCGGATTTTACTTTGGCTTCTTTGATAATTTGTTCGGCACTTTTCGAAGCATTTTTTGATTTAAGTACCATAAAGAAAAAGCAAAGACCAAAAGTTAGCAAGGCAGCAAACAACACTGCACCTACTAGTATCCCAATCCATCCTCCATCAGATAAATAGAATAACATTAAAAATCTCCTTGCGACCAAAACAGCACAAAGACCCTACATGGTTTATCAAAGTAAAATATATATGGCTATTCCTTATATTATAAATGAATTACAAGTAAGGTTTGTACCGAGGTACAACTATATTTTAAACCTTAAAAGCCCCTTTTGTGTAGCCTTATTTCACTTTAAATAGAAAAGGCAGGTTTCCCTGCCTCGAATTTATTCGGTTTTTATCTTTTCTTTAATTTTTTCTTCAAGATCTTTAGCAACTTCAGGATGCTCTTTTAGATAAGTTTTAGAAGCTTCCCTTCCGTTTCCGATTTTGTTGCCATCGATTTCATACCAGTTGCCAGATTTCTTAAGCAAATTGTATTCTTCACCTAAATCCAGAAGTTCGCCAGTCTTAGATATTCCTTGTCCGAATATCATATCGATAGTGCAACTCTTGAATGGAGGGGCAACCTTGTTTTTAACGATTTTAACCTTAACTGAATTACCAACTATATCAGAGCCACTCTTGATGGCTTCGGCGCGGCGGATATCAATTCTAATAGAAGCATAGAATTTTAAGGCACGTCCGCCAGTAGTTGTTTCTGGATTTCCATAGATAACACCAACTTTTTCACGAAGTTGGTTAATGAATATAACTACTGTTCCAGTCTTATTTAATATACCGGCGATCTTCCTCATGCCTTTTGACATAAGTCTAGCTTGCAAGCCAACTTGGTTATCTGACATTACTCCATCAAGTTCAGCTTGTGGAACTAAAGCCGCAACTGAGTCAACGACGATAATATCGATAGCGCCGGAAGAAGCTAACATTTCGCAAATCTCTAGAGCCTGTTCTCCTGAATCAGGCTGGGAAAGTATCAATTCATCAATATCAACGCCTAATTTAGAAGCGTATTCAGGATCGATAGCGTGTTCTGCATCTATAAAGGCAGCTCTGCCTCCTTTTAATTGGGCTTGGGCGATTGCTTCTAGAGCAAGGGTAGTCTTACCACTAGATTCAGGACCATATATTTCAACAATCCTTCCTTTTGGATATCCACCAACTCCTAAAGCTTGATCTAATAATATGGATCCAGTAGGAATTACATCGACATCGACATGTGGACGTTCCCCTAAACGCATAACAGAACCTTTTCCGTATGCTTTTTCAATACATTTTAGGGCATCTTCAAGTGCTTTATCTTTTTCGTTTACATTAGCCATTCTTTTGGCCTCCTTACAATATATGTAGCCTTTTAATTATCAAAAAGGCTCAAATTATTTTTTATCTATTCAATATGCTTAGGGCAAAAGTTGCCATAGCTTCGACTGTATTTTCCCTGATGAAATTTCTATCTCCATCAAAATGAAGTGGGATTGTCCAAACAAAGTTTTGATAACACAACCCTAAATAAACATCTCCAACAGCCTTGCCTCCTGGTTCAACAGTTGGGCCAGCATTGCCTGTGCAAGAAAGGCAAATATCAACTCCAAGAGTTTTCTTTCCGCCAATTGCCATTTCAGAAGCAACCTGGGAAGAAACTACTCCATATTTATCTATAGTTTCTTTCTTTACATTACATAAAGAAGTCTTTTCGCTTGCCCAGTAAGTAACTAACGCCCCTTTAAAAGAGGCACTCGCACCAGGAATGGAGCATATCGAAGAAGAAAATAATCCCCCGGTAAGAGATTCAACACTTCCTAAAGTAAGTTTTTGTTCCTTTAATTTATTTAAAAGAGTTTCAAGATTACTCATGCTTCCCCTCCTTTAATACTTTTCTATTTTGTATAACATAAATTATACCCGAAAGAAGAGAGAAGAATGTCGCTATATAAATAAGGATAGAAGAAATATTAATAGCAGCCGGCCAAGAAGAATCAAAATAAGAGAATGGCCAACCATTTAATAAAACTACAGGGATAGCAACCATTAGGGACACTGTTTTAAGTTTTCCAAATTTGTTGGCAGCGATGCCTTCGTTTTTCTTAGCAGCTATATACCTAAGTCCATCTACAACTAAATCCCTAATTACCATCAAGATAACGCAGAATACAGGGATGAAGCATCTTTGGTTAGGAGCAAATGACCAAGGGAATACTAGAAAGATAAGAAGGCCATTAACAAGCATCTTGTCCGCGATTGGATCAAGGAATTTCCCTAAATCAGTCACTTGGTTCCATTTCCTTGCTAGATATCCATCAAGGAAATCAGTCAAGGAAGCAACGATAAATACGATACATGCTATTAGATATACTAGATTGATTCCAGAATTCCCAAGAAGCGGAGATTCAAATGAAGGAATAACAGAACAAGCAAACAAGAAGACAAGCAAGACGGCGACTAGAACGATTCTAACAGTTGTAATTTTTGTAGGTATATTCATCTTTTTTCCTTCTTTCTTTTAAAAAGTATCCGACCCTGTAAGCCATGTTTTGTCGAGAGCGACAATTTATCTCGGCATATGCCGGTCCCTTCAATTTCATTTCATCTCTAGGACTTCCCCTACCAAATTTGGGTTTCTCGCTTGTGGGGTTTACCGCGTTTCATCTTAACGTCGCCGTTAAGCTCGTCTCTGTGGCACCTTAGGAAGATAATTCTACTGGAGACTTCTCTTCGCCGTTATGCACTTCTACATACCTGAGGTTATTTATTCCCTCAGCGCAAACACTACCATCGTCGCAGATGGTGCGAGCATGGACTTTCCTCTACTATTTCTAGCAGCAGTCGCTCGGGCCGGATTAGATGTTATTTGGATTAACGCCCCTTTTATATAATTCATTCTCTAGCTTATTGATCCTATTTAACAAATCGATGTTAGTAGAATTGACTGCCGAGGAATCCTTAATTCCAGAAAGGCGTTCCTTCATTCTGGCATTTTCAACTTCCAAAGTGGAAATCTTTTCTTTTTCCTTACGCCAATTAGTCTCAAGCTCAACTATATATTTCTTACTTTCGAGATAATATTTTTCGAAAGCCCTATAGTCCATAATGATTTTGTCTAAAAATTCATCTACTTCATCTGGATCATATCCATTTCCATTGGGCTTGAATGTCTTATTCAAAATCTTTGTAGCGTTAAGACTTATGCTGTTATCTTCCATTGAAAACTCCCTTTTCGATTATATCGAAAGATAGTTCATCTATCAATATAAACCAAGATTTTATATAATGATTCGGTGAAAAAATTAGACACTTTATTAAAGAAAAGAAAAACTATTGCCTTCTTAGATTTAGAAGGAACCCAACTAACTCATGAAATAATTGAGGTTGGTCTAGTCAAGGTAACATTGAATCCTGATAACTCTATAAAGAAGGAGTATAAGGGTTTAAAGCTATATGTCCTGCCTAAAAGCCATGTTGGAAGTGTCGTTACTCATCTAACTGGTATAACCGATTCGTTGGTAAAAAGAGAAGGAATTCATTATTCGGAAGCTATATCCAAAATTAAAGGATACATGGGTGAAGATTATGAAAAATGTATCTTCATGGTATATGGGAATCAAGATGCTGCAATGTTTATAAATACCTATAAGAAAAACATGGAAACTAATTTTGAGGATTCTAGGTTTTTAGCAAGCAGATGTATCGACATGTCTAAATTCTTCCAAAACTATTTTTCAGGAAAAAATGGCAATCCTATCTCGTTAGAAAAGTTATGCGAAAAACTCGAAATCAAATATAGAGGTAAAGCGCATGATGCTTTAACCGATGCCTATGCTTTGCTTGACTGCTATAAAGCATTTTTAAGTAAATCTGATTTAGTTAAGAAAAACTATAAGCTTTCCTTATCAGAAAAGACTAACTACCCTTATTCTATTAGACGAGTTATCAACGAATTAAATAATGGGAACATAGTTACTCCTGAGCAATTTGAAGAGTTCATTTCGGGAGATTTAAAATGAGCGAGATCAATTATCCAAAAGGAACAAGTCATCCTGTAGCCATAATAAAAAAGAAAGAAAGAACAAAAAGGAATCTAAAAGTCCAAGCCGGCAATAGAGGGCTAGATTTTGAAGATGCCATAAACCAGACAAATGAATACTATAAAGAAAAAGGTCTTTGCCTAGTTACTAAAAGACCTACACCAATAAAAATAGTAAAGGTAGATTATTCAAAAGGAGTAAAAATCACCGAAGCTTTTTTTGAGACTCAATCCACCACTGACTATAATGGAGTATATAAAGGAAAATATCTAGATTTTGAAGCAAAGAGCACTAGAAGCAAAACTTCTTTTCCTCTTGCAAATATCCCTTCACAGCAAATAGAACATCTTAAAAACGTAATATTCCATAAAGGAATTGCGTTCTTTCTTATCAATTTGCATTGTTTTAACAAAACATACTTAATAGATGCAAGTATAGTAATCGACTATTATGAAAATAGGCAAAGAGCATCAATTCCTTTTAAGGATTTAGAAGAAAAAGGGTATCTAGTAAAGGAAAGCTATAGGCCTAGGTTAGATTACCTTAGCATCCTTGATGAGCATTTTCTTTAGACTTACAAATATTTGAAAAAGGACATGTCTTACATAAAGGCTTTCTTGCATGGCAAATAGTTCTACCATGTTCAATTATTTGATGATGCAAATTAATCCAGCTCTCTTTTGGAAATGCCTTTTTTGCCTTTTCCATAACCTCAATTGGAGTGTCTTTCTCTTTAGCAATGCCTAAGCGAGTCAATACTCTTTTGCAATGTGTGTCAACTGGAAAAGAAGGGACTTTAAAGCATTCTGCTAGAACTACTGAAGCAGTCTTTATCCCTACTCCAGGAAGAGAAACTAAATCAGATAAATTAGAAGGAACTTGCCCATCATATTTGGCAATGAGCAACTTGCTCATTTCTAATAAATTCTTAGCCTTGTTTTTATATAATCCAATCGATCTGATAATCGATTCAATTTCTTTTATATCTGCTTTAGAAAAAGCATATGGATTGGGAAAAAGAGAAAATAGTTTAGGGGTAACTAGATTAACTGCTTTATCTGTAGTTTGGGCAGATAAAGATACTGCAACAGCACATTGAAAAGGAGAAGAAAAAACTAGGCTACATTTAGCGTTTGGATAGCTAGAAGAGAATATATCTAATATCAACTTATTTCTAATCGTCATCTTTAACCCATTTGGTCTTAGCTATTTCAAAAGTCTTCTCGATATCTTTATCCCAATTTGAATTAACCGAGGAAACACCTTCTTTTTCAATATCTTCGCTGCGACGATAAGTTCTTAATTCTCTATCAATGGACTTAAATGTTTTCTTTCCAGCTGCTAGACTAGCTTCTAAAGCACCTTTTATATCTTCCTTTGAATAAGAAGAATCAAGCCAAGAAGATAAAGTTGAAGATTCTAATGGAGATAAAGTCCTGTTAAGTCTAGATTCAAAAAAAGAAGATAACTCTGAAAGATCATTAGCCCTAGAAGCAGAATATAAAGCAGACCTTTCCTTGGCTACATCTAGTTCAAACAATTTATAAAGTTTCTTCTTTAATGGTTCTAAAGAAGTTCTAATCTTTCCACCGCTTTCATCATAAGAAATAAAATCTCTAGATAACAAAGAAGCAAGGGCGTTATCTATATCTTTTGTTTTATAATTCATCTTCAAGGAAAGCAAATCAGCAGTGACTAAATCATTACCTTGTAAAATAAGATGATCGACCATTAATAAAACAATTAAATCAGATTCGCTTATCCCTAATTTCTTATATTGCTCAAGCAACAAATAATGGAAGTCAACGGCAACCATAGAAGAATTGATATAGCCCATATTATTTCTTTTTCCTTTCCATCGCGATTTTATCGGGGTTTAAATTATCAAGCAAATTGGACAAAGTTGAAATAGCGACTTTTGTTTTTTCTTCAAGTTCAAACCCTAGTCTATTAGCAAACCTATTAGCCCTAAGAATTCTAAGCGGATCTTCTTTGATTCTAATATATGGATTACCAATAAATTTAATTAAAGAAGTCCGCAAATCTTTAATACCTTGATGAAAATCATATACATTGTTATCTATGTCAATATAGATGGCATTTATAGTAAAATCCCTACGAAAAGAGTCCAAGAAAATTGATTTTGTAAAACTGATTTTCGAAGGGTGGCGATAATCTAAATATTTTGATTCAACTCTCAAGGTAGTTATGTCAATATGGGTATCATTAACCTTAATCTTTACGCATCCAAACTTAGAAAAAGTATAGTCGCCGTCAGGATAAATGTTCTTAATCTCATTTGGAGTAGCATCAGTTACAAAATCATAATCCGATATGTCTAAACCTAATAAAAAGTCGCGGCTAGTTCCACCTATCATATACAAAGAGTAGCCATGTTTTTTAAATTTGTTTGCGACTGCAATAAATACTTCTGGAAGCATGATCATATTTTACCATTATAAAGGTAAGAAAAAAGCCCCGGCAGTACCGAGGCTAAACCATCTTAGATAACTTAGTTAAGCTTTTCTTTTAAGGTTTTGGAAGGCT
>JALEUF010000048.1 GCA_022781015.1 Caryophanales bacterium | reverse complement strand
TATAATATCTATATAGATAATCATTAATAAATTGAGGGGCAACAACTATAACCATATTAGAAATATCAGCACCCCCGGTGTTATATGCCTTACTTGTAAGCCAAGCCATAAATGCTGCCTGATCTATAAATATATTAGCAACGTAATATCTTTTAATATCTCCCTCTTTTAATGGATTTGGGATTGTATAACATAAGCGTTTATCCACTTCTATTCTCCGATATCAAAGACATATTGGAATACCTCAAGCAGAACGCAGGTGATAGAATACTCTCGTGAAAATATTATTGATATTCTTCCTAATTATTCTAGCCATCGTTGTTATTTCTTTATCGATTTATTTGCCAATCTCAATAATAAGGAAAAAATACATTGACTTTGTTTCCACTCATAGTCTTTGTTTAAAACACTTAAACGAAATAAACAAGAAATATCATTTTAAAGAAATCCCTAATTTCGATATGTGCCATTCCTATGACAACGAGAGTATGTACGAAAATATCTCTTGTTTGGATTATCTTACATACCAACTAGTTTATCAGCGAAAGAAAGTTATCTCCGCTATGGAAGATACATTAGATAACAATAGTTTATTTATGGAATACATGAAGGAAGTGCTTGCTACAGGAGATTTAGGTAGATGGGACACAGAAAAGCCATTGAAAAATAGAAAAAGACTTATTAAATACGAAAAGAAAGCATTCGCACAAAATACACAATTCCCAACTATCCAATTTACAATTACTGTCACTTTAGAACTAACAAATATCAATGGTTATTACATGCGTTCAAAAGAAAACGTTTTTTCTCCGGAAGAAATTGAAGCCGTAATTAATAAACTAAGCCAAAGAAGAGGTAACTTCTATCTTGATAATGATGTGTGGCAATCTATATGTCGCGTCGAAAGAGGCAAAGTATCCAATAGAATGAGATTTGCTATTTATAAAAGAGATGGCTATCGTTGCAGGAATTGTGGAAGATACACAAATGACTTAGAAATAGATCACATTATCCCTATTTCAAAAGGTGGCAAATCTACATTTGATAACCTGCAAACACTTTGCCATAGTTGCAACGTGAAAAAAGGTTCAAATATAGAGTAGATTGCATCCGCGACCATCACTTTGATTTCACATTAGTAATGCAAGGGGAATTATAGATGTTTATTCAAAATACTGATAAATTTAGTGATAAAAACGCAAACGAGCCATAATATAGCGTCACGGGAAATAAATTATCAGCATTCGAGTTTGAACTGTACCCCAATCCCTGGACGGGACAGAAGAAAAAACCGAGCAATTAAAGCTGTTCTAAATCAATGTCATAAAGTTCTATAGAACTTGTAAATTAGCAAAATCGTGAAACTTAATTAAAGACTTAAAACACACTTAAGTTAGAGAAGGAGGAAAAATAGCGCAAGAGACGCTTTCTCGTTTCAGCAAATATCAGTACTTTTATTTCGATAAAAGCTAAAATTAGTCAAAATTTGGTCGCTTTGCCGTCATCTACTTCCTAATAAAATCAACCATATAAATTGGCATTTGATAAATTACATCATTTTCTTTAACTACATTAGTCTCGCCAAAAACATACGCAAGAGGATGATTATATGTTTTTAATAGATTATTTAATGCCGAATGATTATATACCTGCTGTTCAATTAGTTTTCCGGATTTAACCTCAATAGGTAATACTTCATTATTCAACGTAACTAGAAAATCCACTTCCCCATGCGCTTTCGAGTTGTAATAAAACAGCTCTTCATCAAAACCATGTGAAATTAATTCTTGCGCTACTACGTTTTCGTATGGTGCACCATAATTAATTACCTTTTCATTATTTAGAAGTTTTTCTCTAATACCAGTATCAACAAGTTGAGAAATCAATAGGCCTACATCATTATCAAACAATTTTAGAGTCTTTCTTTCTCTAGATAACGCCAAAGGAATAATTGGTTCCGTAACATTAAATACTGGCAAGGCTACGCCTGCAGCACCTAGCCATAAAAATTCATCTTCAAGATTATTGTTTTTTAGAAATTGTTTATCTATAACTCTAGAAGAAACATAACGATAGTTCTTGCTAGATAATTGAGATGGAATGGCATTATAGATATCTCTAACTCTTAACTTTAACCCTTCGTCATCATCGATATAGGTTGTAATATCAACTTTATATCTATTGACTATTTGGCTTTGGGCCTCGTTAACTAGATATAGATTATTCTTATTAATAAATGCGTCAACAGCTTCAGGCATGCCACCAACTAGTACATATTCCCTAAAATATTTTAGAAACATCTCATTAATTGAATTATCAACAGGAACTCTTTTTTCAAAGCAATTCTTAAGGTAATTAATCGCCTGTTCCCCAACTCCTTTAGCCCATAGGAATTCTTCAAAATCCAAAGGATACATCTTATATTCGTCCATATATCCTGTAGGATTAAGATTAATGTCTTTAATTGCAATGCCCAGCAAGGAGCCACTCAATATAAAACGGTACTGGCCTTTAGCAACTAAAGATTTCATCGCAGTGATAATATCTTGCGATTTGCTAGGCAATTTGCCTTTGCTTTTTAATTTATCCCTTCTTTGGTAAACAAGTTGAATTTCATCTAGAAAAACCGCAGTTTTGTTTTCAATCATTTTATCCCCTGCGACTATAGATAAACGGAGCAATAAATCATCAGAATTATTTAACAAAGCAAAAGTATCAATTAAATCAGTCCTTTTAGAAAAATCAATTTCGATGACATTCTCAAATTTGTCTTTAATAAAAGAACTAATGGAAAAAGACTTTCCTACCTGCCTAGCCCCTTTCACAAGGAGAGCTTGTTTTCTATTTTCAAACCAAAATTGTAACTTTTCTTCTATTTTTCTTCTTAACATAAAGAACTCCTTAAGGAAAACTGCAAGTAAAATCTAGCAATAAATAAGGAAAACTGCAAGAGAAAATCCACCTAAAATAAGATAAACTGCAAAGCAGTCTTGTTCTTAACCAATGATTAATAACAATAGTTATCCCAAATGGCTCTGGAAGCGAAGAAAATGTCGCGGTAGGTTCATCTATTACAATTAAGGCAGATAAACCTAAAGAAGGAATGAAATTTGTAGGATGGGCCGATAAAGATGGGAACATAATAAGCACGGATGAAACATATACTTTTGTTGTAACCGAAGACACTTATCTAGTTGCTATTTATGAAGAAATAGAAATCCAAGAATCAAGCAGTTCTAGTTCATCTAGTAAACCCCCTATATCGACTTCATCGGAATCTGATACATTCGTTACATCAAATTCAAGTCAGCTCACTTCTTCTAGCAAGGAAAATAATTCATCTAATGATCAGGATAAAATAGATACTCCAAATAATAAAAAGGATGTAATCATCGTTACATCCATAATTACAGGAGCAGTTTCTATTTCTTTAATAATTACCTGTATATATTTATTCCTAAAGAAGAAAAAATAAGCGACCCATGATTAATTTAGTTCTATAAATTTATCCCTAACATGGAATGTATTAGATAAAGTTGGGGATAAGGCTTCCAATATATAATTTGTTGCGATTCTTTTTGTTTCAATCCTAAAGGCGTTATATCTAATCTTTTTGCTAGTAGTAAGTTTAGATAAATCAATCTTCATAGTTACAAAGTAAGAATCATCTTTAATAGAAGAACTACACGAGAAGAAATCATTATTAATGAATGTAGGGGTTCCATTAATTATCTTTGCAACAAAGCTAGCCCCGTTTGGAGCGACTTCAAATTCATAATAGAATTCATCACCTAAATCTAGGAATACTTCTACTACATCTCCATTATATAATTCATCATTATCAATATTAGAAAAGCTATTCAAAGATGAATCATACGCTTCAAATTCAAATATCAATGTATCGTTAATCCTATTAACGGAAAGAAATGTTTTAGGTTCAATTCCTTTACCACTTCTATTATCTAATAATCTTTCCATGTGTTTTCCTTTTGCTATGCTTTTTTAATTCTAAACCAATTAAGTAAATTAGGTTAATCAATTAGGCATTTCTTTCTTTATAAATAAACGAAAAACAATCAATTACCTTTAGTCTTGGCTACAAATAATGTTTGCTACAAGGTATTTAAATGCAAGTTTTATGGAAAAAAACTTGCAATTAAAAGTCCTTGCGGGACTGAAGTGAGACCCAAATGTTAGACAAACAACAGGAGGGTCTTTTCTTATATGAGGTTTACGAAAGAATTCAAATTAGAATGTATTAGAAAGTATAAAGCAGGTGAGCGCATCGACGATCCTGGAGGGTGCAAACATGAAACTTTTCGGAATACGGTTGTAGAGTGGGTTCGAATCTATGACGCCATGGGTGAGATCGGCTTAGAGCACAAGAAGCCAAAGCGGTCATGGCAAGACAAGTTAGATATGATAGAACGGGTTTTAGGCGGAGAGTCTATCAAATCCGTTGCTCTTTCTAACGGCATAAAGGGCTACCTTCTTTCTAAGTGGTGCAAAATATATAAAAAATCTGGTATCGATGGATTAAAATTAGATAGACGAGGGAGGCCTTCTAAAACGATGAAGAAACCTAAAACATCTAACGAATCAGAAACCAAAAAAGGACTGGAAAAAGAGCTTGAGCTTCTTCGTGCGGAGAATGAATACCTAAAAAAACTAAATGCCTTAGTTCAAAAAAGGAAGGACCGACAACCGAAGAAAAAGTAAAGGTTATCGTTGAATTAAGGCAATCCTACAAACTGAACGTCCTTCTTAAGGTTTCAGAAGTTAAAAAAGCAACATTCTTCTACACGATTAACAAGGTTAATAAAGATGATAAAAACAAAGAAATCTTTGAACAGATAAAAGAAATATATCACCGGAACAAAGGAAGGTATGGCTATAGAAGAATATTGCTTGAGTTGGCTAATAGAGGATATAAAGTCAACCATAAAAAGATTAAAAGAATAATGTCCTTGCTCAATATCCACGGCATCACGCCTAGAGGGAAATACAAATCTTACAAAGGCGACCAGAACGGAACTTGCAAGAACCTTCTTCTTAATAAAGTTGTCGATGAGGAAAAGCATAAAACAACCTATAAAAGAGACTTCTCGACCACGGCGTGTAATCAAAAATGGACAACCGATGTTTCTGAATTTCACATCGCGGCGGGCAAATTATACCTATCTCCAATTCTAGATATGCATAACCGTGAAATCGTAGCGTTTAACATATCCAGAAATCCGAACTTCAACCAAACAACCGACATGTTAAGAAAGGCATTCGCTAAATACGAAAAGCTGGAAGGACTAATCTTCCATAGCGATCAGGGATGGCAATATCAAATGGAGTTCTATCACGAAGAGCTTAAAAGGCGTGGCATCAAACAATCGATGTCTAGAAAAGGGAATTGCCTAGACAATTCACCCATGGAAAACTTCTTTGGAGTCATGAAAAATGAAATGTTCTATGGGCATGAATATGAATTTAAGTCGCTAGACGAATTGGAAAAAGCAATGAATAAATATATTAAATACTACAATAACGAAAGAATAATGGAGAAAACAAAAGGGCTGTCCCCTTTAGCTTATAGACAACAGCCCTTTGCTCAATTATGATATTAGAAGCAAGTCCAACATTTGGGTCTCACTTCAGACTGAGAACGGATATTTTTACTATCAAAAAGTTTTAATTAGGAAGACAATATTAAAATCTTCTAATATTTTAAAATTGATGAAACTGCTTATTCATATTTTTAGCAAACAAATGCTATTCGTTGCCATTTAAATAGCAAGAGGAACAATTTTATCGAGCGAATTTAGTATTACAGGCCTTTCGTTTCTTAGGTCGATGTCGCACTGCAAAATCAAAAAATATCCTTCGCTAACACCAAAATACTTACCAAGCCTTATTGATGTATCAGCGGTTATCTTTCTACGGTCGTGGAGAATATCCTGAATCCTAGAAATAGGAACGTCAATATCTTTTGCAAGTTTGTACGCCGAAAGACCATATGGTTCCATAAACTCCTCTTTTAGTATCTCACTAATTTTTGGCGTTTCAATCCTCATAAAAACCTCCTATCAATGATAATCCACAATCTCTACATCGTCATAATCAGCACCACCATCAAGCGGAGTAAATACAATTCTGTATTGATTATTAATTCTAATGCTCCACTTTCCAATCATGTTCCCCTGAAGCGGATCTAAGTGATTGGCAGGCGGTGCTTTTAGATCAGATAGTCTCGAAGCGGCGTCAATCATAATTAGTTTTCTTAAGGCAACCTTTTGAATTGTAGTTGGAAGTTTTTTTGAGAACTCTTGATCAAACACTTTCCGTGTTTCTTTATCCGCAAACGATCTGATCATGATTATATTATACCTCTTTTTCGTGTATATGCAATACGTGCATAATAGTATTTTAAAACCTTTATTTAATCCTATAGTAATTCGTATAATTCCCGCTATAGTTCGTGTCGGCACTTTCAATAAACATTTTGAATAGATATCCATTAGAACTTGTATCGAATTCATAACGAATATCCATAGACCAAACTGATCCTTTTACAAAATAATCATTATCCAAGTCTGTTGTATTTCTTGCATAATAGAATTTATAAAGAGCACTTGGGTTATCATTATAATAATCAGATAAGGAAATTTTTTGCTTAATGACGTACCGGCTTTCATTTGTTTGGATGCCTAGTTTTTCAATGTCTGGTTTTCTGCACTAGTCAACAAAAAGTAGACACAACATTTCAAATTTTAGACCCTTGTTTCTTGTAGTAGGCATCCTTGTATTGCTTTGGGGTCATGTATTTCAAAGAATATGCAGGACGCCTTTCGTTGAAGAACAGTATATATTCGTCTACTTCCTTCGTTACCTTTTCCTTTGAGGTCAGGTGGAAGTCGGCGAACATTTCGGTCTTGATCCATCCGTTTATCGATTCCATGGCTGCGTTGTCCGTCGGAGTCCCTGCACGAGACATCGAATGTATGATATTATAAGCAGGCAGGAGTTCATTGAACTCCTTGGAGGAGTATACAGATCCCTGGTCGGTATGGAGAACCATCTTAAGGTCTGGATGCTCTTTTTTGATTTCGATTATGTCCTTGATTCCGTTTATGTAGGTCATCCTATCGCCCCTTTTAGAAGATAGGGAATGGGACAGTATCTCGTTGTTCCAAAGGTCCATATAAAGCGTTAGCTCGAAGTAGGTACCGTCAAGGTAGAATGCCGTCATGTCGCTAACTATGCATTCGTAGGGACCATTAATGTTCAATCCCGCCATTAAGAGGTTTGGATAAACCTTCTTGTCGTCGCCCGGCTTCCTGTACTTATAGTGCTTGGATATGCTGACGATGCCGACGTATTTGCAGCACTTATGGGCATAGACATCGCTCATCACCACCCCCGTATCGAGCCTAATCTTGGCATTAAGCCACCTATATCCGTGGCTTGGATAGAGTTTGTGGTGCTTCCTGAAGAGGTTGATGTTGTTTGCCCTCGATACCATCTTCTGGGATGGGTTGCTGATCCTATCCTTCCATTTATAGAAGCCGGATCTGTTTATCCCCATGACCCTGCAGATTCTCTTGGCGGGGTATTTCCCGCTCAGTTCCATGACTATTTGGTATTCTTGCTGCTTAAAGAAACGTACTCCCTGCTGGCCCCACCCCCTTTCACTTCGTACCCTTTTTTTGCTCGGGCTTCTCCTACCTTGGCCCTTATGACCTCGTCTATCAATTGTTCCCTTGATAGGGAGGAAAGGCGGTTGAGTTCATCCGTGTCGGCGACTTCTTCCCTGATGGCTGAGTTCCTTGGCTTTGTAGGAACAGTTTCGCCTATTGAGCGCCTGTATTCGTTCGCCCAGTAGTAAATGCCGTTGCGTGTCACGCCAAGCATCTTCTGTGCTTCCGTAGGTGTTAGTTCACCGTTTACATAGCGCCTGGCAATGTCTAGATTTTCAGACCTTGTGTTATGCATAGTAGCACCTCCTTGTCTCATTATACAAAATCGTTGATTATTTTTAGTGCAAGTGTGTCTACTTTTATGTTACCGGTTCATTCGTAATTTCTTTATCAAATTCAAAATATGAGATGACATCTTTAACGTTATCCGAGAACCCAGCTAAGTAATCATTAAAATTTGCGGCTATATTTTCGGAATCGGCTAATAACTTTTCGAAGTCAAACTTGCTTGTGTTATAGAAAGAATAACCAGACGCATTCTTAAAAACGGCATCTTTCGTACCAAGAGCCATATTTTCAACAGATTTTACGAGAGAAAGCACTTCGCCTTTTGTTTTCTTTAAGCAATCATCAAAGCGTTTAATAACTGTCATTGGCAAAATTACTCTTCCATATTCATGTGGCTTGTATTAGCCATAAAGATGGGTAGCAATTTCCCATATCAGATTAGCTTTTTCTTGAACATTGACGTTAGTTTGTTTTTGTAATTCATTAATAGCCATTTTTATTCTCCTCTATTGCTTAATCTAATGGTTTACCGTCGCTAACCTTTCTCCACTCATCTCTTCCGTTTGAATTCCTTCCTAATAGAGCATTGGAGGCAGCGGTTCTTGAACCAAATAAACAATTAGTAACAAATTTATATTCAGAATTAACAATTCCTGTTTCAATCAGCTGTCTTCTAACCACAACGAAACAGTCATTAAAATAATCTTTTGTTTCTTTCTTCATGGTTGCACCGGCTAAAACGAGCATCTTCTTTCCTGCAAAGTACCCTTTACCTAAGATTTCATCGTTATTAGTAAGAGACAATAATTCTAAACCTTCTAAATCTAGAGTTGATAAATCGTCTACTCTTTCAAATTTTAAATCGTTAGGATCTATCGTTTGCTTACGAAGAGATAATCTAATTTCATCAAGATTAATTCCTAATTCTTTTGCGACACGACACGCGGTAAAGAAATTGCTTCCACCGTTCTCTACGTAGTAGCAAACTTCAGTTTCCGGAATTGGATCATATCTATGCTTCTGTTCTGCCAACGGAACTAAGATTGGGTGCGACCAGGTTGGTGAATGGGTAGCTAATTCAGTTAGCTTTTCTTTGTAGTTTCTGCCAAAATAAGCAAACATTTTTAAACCAACATGATAGAAAGATGGGGTTTGATAACTATTCCCTTCAATTTCAACATAGGTTGGTACACGCCCTTTAAGTTCATCGCACCACTCTGTTCTACCCATGAAAATATCATAATCATCAAAATAGATGCGGTCGGTTTTAATTGTTTCATCAATATAGAAACGATCTTTTATGATCTTGATTAGTTTATTAGCGCGTTGCTTAATAAAAGTTAAGGAGAACTTATCAAGTTCGATAAAGTCCTTGTTTAAAACGCTTAGAGCTTCACCATATTTCTTAAGAATTTCAGCTTTTTCTTTTCTACTCTTGTTGCCTAATTCACTATTCTTATCATGGTTAGCTAAAGAAAGGTTGCCTAAAGTATCAACATATTCCATTGCTTCAGCAAGTTTCTTCTTGCCGCCAAGTTCATCCTTCCATTTATCTGAAGGCGTTTGCGGAAGAAGATGTTCAATTGTCGGCTTTTCAACCTTGATTTTTTCTCCGTATTCACTTGGATATCTGCTATTAACAACAACTTTCAAAATATGTCTACAAACAGGCCTGTTTCCATAAAGGTTGAATTTCATGATCGAATCAAGGAACTCTTTTTCAGTTGGCATCCTTGATCCACGACCATTTTCGTGTAAATATTTGAAAATTGCTTTGTAATAAATCTCGGTTGTTTTGTTGCTTGGAACGTTTTCAAAAATGTTCTTATACATAACCAACATATAACCACGTCGAGAACCAGAAGAAATCTTTCTAAACACGGCTCTTACATAGTAGACAACAACCAGGTTGATTATGTTATTCAATGTTTTGATATCTATTATATTTTCATGTATCTGGTCATAGAACACTCTCATCAAGAATGGATAAGCTGTCTTTTGATCCATGTCTCTTAGTTCTTTTAAGAGACTAATGGTTTCGTTATATTTGTTTCTTTCTTCTGGATAAATATTAATGTTGAGAAAGAGTTTAAAGATCTTTGCGTATTCAAATAAATCAATAACAGCTTTCTCTCTATCGAATTCTCCATCGGCCATGAATTCATCACTATCGTTTTCACAATAGGAAACATATGCGTTAAAAATCTTATTCTCATTGGTTTTCTCAGGTCGCTTCATGAGGACATAGTTGAATATAAATTCTTCAAACAAATCGCTCTGGAACTCATTTCCAATAGTGAACATCAATTCGATATTATGCCAATGGGAATAATATAAATCTTCACGGGTCATTAAAAGGAAGTTACGAATTAAATCGCTATTTTTAAGCGATTGTCCTTTAGAGTTTAAATCTCTAAATATTTTTTGAGCTTCATCATCAGCTTCTTTTTCAATTACCAATTCACAAATTTGAAGGCTCTCAAAGCCATATTTCAAAATATCTTCATCAGAATACTCTTCTCTTAGCTTTTTGAAGTAGTCATATCCTAATTTGAAATTAGCGTATAGTTTAGTTCCATTGTTCTGAATTGATTCAAAACGCTTAGAACAAATGATATTTACAAACAAATCTCTGTCTTGGCTCGACACTTCTAGTCTTAGGTAATCACCATATGGATGAGCTGGATCAGTGAAGAAAATACTATTAATAGATTCTTTGACTGCTTTAGATTCGCAACAGAGTTGGAAGCCTTTAAGCAAAAGAAAAGTGCTAATCATTCTTTGTTGACCATCAATAACAATGAACTTTTTCTCTTTGGTTAGTAAAAACGAGCCAGTATAGTGAGGCTTCTTAATCTCTACTGCTTCACCAATATCAGTAAATAAGTTAATGATGTGTTCAGTTTCCCAATCATAATGCCTTTGATAAATTGGGATTTTATATTCGTTGTTTTCAGTTCCGTCTAAAGGAAGAAAAACCCCATCTTTTAATATGTTTTTAATTGAGCTCTTCATAAAAGTATCTTATCGCTATGAAATAAGTATATCAAAAATAAGGCAGCTTTTAATTAAATTTAAACTCCTAAGTGCACGTAAGGGATGACATATTCAGAAACCATCGTTACTTTTTGCGTTTTTCCAATCCCTATAGCGTATGACGATGCGCTTTTTGACTGCCATTTCTATGAATGACTGCGCCTTTTGGAAGACATCGCCAGGCGTGTTCCAGTAGAAGCAGAATAGGTTTAGCCAATCCTGGAGTTCACCTCTAAGGAAGCCTCAGTGGGCACCTATAAAGTCAGAAAGGTAGCGATGGACCCTATTGATTGGGTCCATCGGGTTTTCGCCGTCTGACAAACCCTTGGTTTCGAGTGTCGTATGTATTTCGCTGGCCAATCCCATCGACTCGCTGAAGGCACCATGGGAACGGTCGCCGTCGTGGACTATGGTAGAGCCTTTGGCGATGAACTTGCAATAGCAATTGACGGCCTTTGTGCCACTAGGCTTGCTAACGCCGCAAACGCTAAGCCTGCATAGCTTGCCGTCGGTTGCGTAGTGATAGAGGTAATCTGTATTTAACCAAAAGGAGGTGCGGACAAAAACTTGGGCTATTATAGAAAGGATGGGTTTATGTACAAACAAGCCTTTAGATTAATCATAATTGAACTCTCCTCTCTCGATATTAAAATCAATATATTCAAGTAATTCGATTATTTTTTCTTTGACACCTTTTTTATCAGCATACCTTAATAATCGATTTATCTTAATTGCGTATTTTTTAAATGCGTTAATGTAAATGTTTTCTATTTCAGAGGAATATAAATCCGATAATAACTTATCAGTAACTAAGTCCACCAATAGCGTCTCAAGTTTTGGATAATAAAAAATATCATCTCTTTTTTTAAATAAAGGGGTGTCTTCATTAATTGTTTTTAATACGTAATCGAAGCCCAATTCAATTCCAGGAAATAATTTTCTTAATTTTGCCAAATCTGTAGAAGCAATAACTTTTTTATTATCCTTTTCAATTTTGTCTAACAAATAGTTTACTGCATATGACTCCACTCCTACGAATAGATAGGTTTTCATTGATTGAAGCGATGATAAAGAATTAAAAAGCGATGAAACAAAATAAGAAATTTTAATTTGCTTATCTCCTAAATATTTTATCAATCGTCTTTCTACATCTATATCCTGATATGGAATGAATTCACTTCGTTTACCATAAATTTTATAAATATGGAGATTGTAGGAATAAATAACTCCATCACCCATTAACATCGAAATAAGAATATTTTTAAAAGAACTATTAAAATTAGGGTAGCACTCTTTTGCCAACGAAAAAATTTCTCTATCCGTCACATAGTCTCTTCCCTCGGCATATTCCTTAATTTTCTTTGATATAGCGTTAATATCCATTATTATTTTCGGGTGTTTTTTTATATTTCACCCATAAATAATATACAACACATTGTCTGAGTTTCAACAAAAAATAGTTTTTGTTTAATGAAAAATAAGTAGTTTGAGTATGAGTAACTCAAATAAAAATCTACAGTTCGAGAACAACCCCCACATTTCTTTGAGATCAATTTTTTAGTCAATCAAGAATTTAAATAATATCTTGATCCAACACTCAGACAAAGTTGATGCTATCAAATTGATATTTATTTGTACCATATACTAGTGATTATAATTGTGCTAAAACACCACGTGAATACAAAAAATAGATAACACTCTCGTATTATCTATATTGTTCGTTTTTGGTGGGCCTAGCAGGACTTGAACCTGTACGAGTCTCCTCATTAGATCCTAAGTCTAACGCGTCTACCAGTTCCGCCATAGGCCCAGCGCTTGTAGATTATAAACAAGCTTTGCTCATTTTTAAAGTGATTTCTACTTTATATGAGTTTTCTAGGAAGCTAATCCACCATTCCTAACATAATCAACCATCATATCTCGCGCATATCTAGTTTCAGAAAGAGAAGCAATTAGTTCTAGATTGTAAGAAGAATTATATCCTTTTCCATATACATAATAATCATATCCAAATGTATCCATCAATAGATAATAAGTCTTACTTGATGAATATGAATAGGATGCAGAATATCCTTTAGACGTATTATAAGTCATGTGGTAATTAGAATTAGTTGTATTCACATAACACTTATTGATGAAATATCCACTTGCCTTGCATAAAGTCAACGCGTTATCAAATGGCAATAAATTATATATAGAAGACCTAGTAACATCCCCTGCTACTAATTTATATGGATCCCTAGTAGATAAATATCCTCCTGCAAGAGCAATATCATAACTATCACCCCATTTAGTTAATCCTTCTTGAAGATACAAACTAGATACTAAATCCGCTAAATAGGAAGAAGACCTTACAGTTGAATTATATCCAATTACTTCATCTGGATTTCCAATTAGAGGCATATATTTATCGATAATAGAAGTGACATTAGGATCATTCTCTAGTTTTAGGAATGTAGTTGTAGCAATTGATTCGGCTTTGCTTATTGAAATAGCCTTGCTAGAAGGATCAACTGTTAAAGATACATGGGATATTGATTTATTATATCCATAGTCTTGAAGATGATATATGCCGTAGCTATCTTTATTAACATATTGCTCATGGCTATGCCCTTCAAATACTAAATCGACATAACCCCCACTAGATAATTCATCTTGGTAATCTTTAGTTGGACCATGTATTGAATAAATGATGAAATCGCATTTCTCTTCATTACGTAATCTTACTGATTCGTTTTTAACTAGGGTTGCTAATTCATTTCCAACCTTGAAAGTAACATCTTTTACCTTTGAACCAGAGATAGAAGAATAGCAATCTCCAATCGCCCCGATGATGCCGAATTTGATGTTATTAACCGTATAGGTAGTCGAAGCATCCACATAGCTTGCCCTTTTATTCGTGTTCTTATCGATTACATTAATTCCTAAAGTAGGGAAATTAGATATAGACCTATTCGATGAAATATATTCCTCTCCCCAGTCAAATTCATGATTGCCGATAGTCATGGAAACACAGCCTATTTCATTAAGGTATTCGCTCATCAACTTACCTTTAGTATTATTCGAATACATAGACCCCTGCCACATATCGCCACTAGAAAGGGCAAATGTATTTGGATTGGATTTCTTTATATTCTTAATGTAAGTAGAAGTCTTTTCGATTCCAGCTGCACTAGAATTATCTTTAACCGTCCCATGTGTATCATTCAAGGCAAATATATCGATATTAAAGGTAGATGATTCTAATTTAGGGATAGAAACAGTCTCTAATACATATTTACATATATTGCATTCTTTATATTTAGAGCCTTCTTCAAATGCAGTTGGTTCTTTTTTGATTATCCATTCACTAGATACATGGGCTTCTTTATCTTTGCTAACCCCACAGCTGCAAGTGAGCCAATGTGAAGTAGAATCGAAATTATATGTATAAGTATGTTCGTGACTAGAAGTAATAATGTCATCTTTACTTCCTATATCAATTTTATATACCCCCGAATCAGAAGTAATATTTCCTAAAACCGTAAAAGAAGATGTCAAAGAAGATAAATAGGAAGCAATTCCATTTGTATTAGTCATATTCCTAGAATTTATCTTTATTTGGAATTTAGTGGACCCCTGTATTAAATAACCCCTAATTGAAGAGGTATGCTTAGTAACATTAGAGGAAGATAAACTAGAAAAAGAACAATTATCTAATCTAACTCTAGTCCCTTGATCTAGATAACTAAACGAAGATATTTCGCTAGCAGTTATTAACCTAGGTTCAACTAATCCAGTTGAATTTTTATTAGATAAAACTTCATAAGTCGCATTAGTTAATTCAATACATCCTTTATAAGAAGTGACATTTCCTTCAAATCCAAGGATACTTCCAATGGAAATAGATGATGAATGACTAATAGAATAAACATATAATCCACTTCTAATTCGACTATATGGGTTCACTCTTTCAACAAAAATATCATCTTTCCCATCACCTCCGACATTGATCCTACTTACCGTCCCAAACGTTTTAGTAGTCACGCTATCGGTATAGGATTTGCTTGTATCAGTAAAGCTAATCCTTTTGCTTGCATCTTTTAAGGCTTCGTCTAATTCAACATAACCACTAGGAGTAACACAGGCATTTGAATTAATATCAAATCCACCTCCTAATAAATAGGTAGATTGGTTTAATAAGGGAAATGAAAGGGCGGCTAGGCAAGTAAATAAGCCTAGGCAAACCCCACTGATTAATATCTTTTTATTTGAGTTCATGAAGAAAGAATATCAAAACTAGAATTCCTTAAAAAGAAATATGCCTTTTCTTTTAGTTTCTTATTAATAAAATAAGCATTTTAAAAATCATCACTTGCTTGCATTTTTTTACCTTTTTTAGCATTAAAAGTCCCTCTTTGATATAAAAATGGTTTCTTTAATAATTAATAAAGTATCGATTTTATCGAATATTTTTATTATAAATAGCCTTTATTCTTATTTATTAATCAATCTTTTAGTAAAAAGTGTTTCTCTATATAGAGAAAGAAAAGAAATGTATAATTTTCTTAAGATACTAAAAATAAGGAGAAACCATGAAACCACGTATTGGAATTCGACCAGTTATCGATGGCCGTTGCTATGGGGTCCGTGAATCACTTGAAGACCAGACCATGGCTATGGCTAAAGCCGCCAAAAAATTAATTGAAACCAATGTATTCTATGGAGATGGAACACCTGCTGAAGTAGTCATCTCACCTACTACGATTGGGGGAGCCAAAGAAAGCTCAATCTGCACAGATTACTTCCATACCCAAAATGTCACCGCTACTTTAACAGTAACCCCTTGCTGGTGCTATGGAACTGAAACTATGGATTTAGATCCATTAACAACCAAGGCCATTTGGGGATTTAATGGGACTGAACGTCCAGGTGCTGTTTATCTAGCAGCAGCTATGGCTGCCCATGTCCAAAGAGGATTACCAGCATTTGCTATTTATGGGCACGATGTACAAACTGCTGATAAAGACGGCATTACTCCCGATGTAGAAGAAAAGATATTACGTTTTGCCCGTGCTGCCTTAGTTGTCGGGCAATTCAAAGATAGTTCCTATTTAGGAATTGGGACAGTCTCCATGGGAATCGGGGGAAGCTATATCGATGCTAATTACATGCAAAAGACATTTGGATTACGTGCCGAATGGGTAGATGAAGTAGAAATATTACGTCGCATGGATTTAGGAATATTTGATCACGAAGAATATGAAAAAGCCTTGAAGTGGGTAAAAGAAAAATGTCCAGAAGGCGAGGATTTTAACCGCGATGATGTTTGGCCATTCGCCCCTGCTTTCTCTAAAGAAGAGAAAGAAAAGCAATGGGAATTTACAGTCAAGATGACCTTAATTATCCGCGATTTAATGATTGGTAATCCAAAATTAGCAGAACTAGGATTTAAAGAAGAAGCTTTAGGACATAATGCTTTATTCGGAGGATTCCAAGGACAGAGACAATGGACTGACTGGAAGCCAAATGCCGACTTCCCAGAATCAATTTTGACTGGCAGCTTTGACTGGAACGGCAAGAAAAACCCTACAATCCTTGCAACCGAAGGTGATAACTGTAACGGTTTAGGGATGGTTATGGAAAACTTATTGACCCATGAAGCCCCTATATTTGCAGACGTACGTACCTATTGGTCTCCAAAAGCCTATAAGGAACGTACAGGATTAGAAGCAACTGGCCTTGCTAAACTTGGTTTTATGCATTTATTAAATTCTGGCGCGGCTGCTTTAGATGGAAACGGAGCTTCCATTAATGAAAAAGGCGAACATTGTTGGAAACCTTGGATGAATGTAACCAAAAAAGATATCGATGCAATGCTAAAGGCTACTAAATGGGAAGCTGCTAACCGTGGTTCCTTCCGTGGAGGTGGATTCTCTGCGCGCTGGGATACATGTGCTGAAATGCCTGTAACTCTTGTACGTATCAATTTAATCGATGGATTAGGTTATGACATGCAGATTGCAGAAGGCACTACAATAATCCTTCCAGAAGAAGCCAATCAAAAGATATTAGATATCACCGATCGTAGCTGGCCATCCACTTATTTTGTTCCACGTCTAAACGATGAGAAGCATAATTATGGGCATGCATTCGATTCGACTTATGATGTCATGGCTCATTGGGGAGCCAACCACTGCGCGTTTGTATATGGCCATGTAGGAAAAGACTTAATCACCTTAGCATCAATGCTACGTATCCCTGTTTCAATGCATAATATCCCTGATGCAGATATCTTCCGTCCACATGCTTGGAGTGCATTCGGTACGAAAGACCTTGAATCAGCTGATTACCGTGCATGTATGCTTTATAAGCAATTATATAAATAGACAAATAGTAGCAGCGAAGGCTCGACTTAAATCGGGCCTTTTTTATTTGTTTCCCTTAAAAGACTGAGGCCAAATTAAAAACGCACACGGAAATCCGCATGCGTTTCTAACTATTTAGCAATCCTTATAAATGATAGGAAACTATATTTGTTAAGAGGAAGAAATGTTGATTAGAGAGAGTAGAAAGGTTGAACTTTATTGATTCAGTTCCATTTAGTTGCCCTTCGGTGAGTTTGAAGGTATAGTCAGTGCCTTCAAAGCCATTGTGTACCGTAACTCCTGTTGCTGGATCGATATAAACAGTCCAGTTGAACCAAGTCTTTGTTATACTTTCCTTTGTGTGAGCAAATGGGTCATTAGGTTTTAGAGCATTTAGGCCTAGGCTTGTAGCAGTTTCACCCTCAACGTAGAAGATGCTGTCATTATTCCAAGCACCGATTGTGAACTTGGCACCTTTACCAGTAGCGAATATAGATGATAAATCCATTGGGTCAATACTTAAAACTGATGCACCAGATTTATTGGTTCCCAACATACCAATTGCTTGTTGTTCATAACAGATTTGGTCATACCATTGATTAAATGGGGCAATGCCAGTATCCTTGGTGACTTCGGCTTTTGTTTTTATAGTAGCATCAGTAACGGTGAAACCGGTCTTTCCGGAAACATTAACAAGCGTACTCTCACCTGCAGTCGCATAAGGTCTGCCTAGCCAATAAGGGCGGGAGCCACCTTGTGTAGTAGAGAATATTAGTCCTTCAGTTCCGTTGGCTTGCGCTTCCGAAAGAGCTAAATTTCCAGCGCGGATCCTAGCATCGTATGTTGCAAGAGGCTGATCGAATGTTGTATCTTCGTAGCCCATATACACATTGCCGTCGGTACCTTGCATGAACGTTAGTCTTGTTCTTGTTATTAGGGAAACACTGCTTTCATTACCGTTCCAGTTAATTTTTGTCCTGTTATCGCCGTTGCCGTTGCCAACGTTAACCAATAATTGGTTATATGTTTGGTAGCCACCGACTTCCATGCAGATTTTAGAATGCGTCTTGAGCAATTCCTTGAAATTGATTGCAGGAGTTTGAAGCGTTCCGGTTAGACCTTTTGGATTAAAGAAAACGCCATCAGCATCAGTTTTTCCAAATTCGG
>JALEUF010000010.1 GCA_022781015.1 Caryophanales bacterium | reverse complement strand
CCATAATCAGTTAGATTATATTTTAACATTGAATCTAATATGGCATTCCCTCTTTCTTCATCAGCCACCCCGCTATAAATGGCCCAGGAATTAGAATTAATCCAATATCTAGCACATTTTTCATTCTTCCCGCCGATACGTACACCTGAATCAGTAAATGCGCGTATATAATGATCATCTTCATACATATCTTCATTAAGGACACGTGCTTGGCTTTCTGCTAAAGAAGAATAATAAGAGCCATCTTCACCGATTAGATTAACTATATCTGCCATCATCCTGCAGGCTAAGACATATTGTTCAGCCGCCATGACTGATTCCCCTTTGCCTTTCTTGCATACGGTATTAAGACAATCATTCCAGTCACTACCTAACATCAATGGGATTCCATGTTCCCCTATGTGATTTTTTGTATATTCAATAGAAGCTTTTAAATGTTCTAAAATAGTTCCACTACCCCCATCATAATAAGGCACAATATCCTTCAAGAACGAAGTATCGCCTTTTTCATTGATAAGTTCATAGATGGTATAAATCATCCAAAGATGGTCATCGCTACGATCGCTAATATCGGATTTCTTATTTTCGATATGGTAGTAACGATGTGTGGTCTTTCCTTCTTTATATTGCTCGCTCATGACTTCCTTAATGCGGTTTAAGGCTAGTTCATAATCATTTAAGACAGCGCTAAGTGAATCTTGGGAAGTATCACGTATCCCATAGCCACGAATAGTTCCAGTCGCATAGAAAGAAATATTACGGCATACTAAGAAATTGACATAGGCTTGATATGGGGTCCAGACATTAACCATACGGTCTAAATCAGGATCATTTGTCTTGACATTGAAACGGCTTCTTCTAATATCCCATTTCTTTTTCACGCCACTCTCTAATGAATTAATGTATTTAATGGATTTATATTTATGGATTACTTCGTCTTGGTTTTCTTTTTGTTCAATAGTCCCAAGGGTTATAGCAAAAATTTCTTCTTTATTTGCCTTTAAATCCAGCTCATAAGAAAAAGCAAAAATACCTTCCCCACCCTTTAATTCCGTGTTAGGGCACTTCCCTAGCTCGATTGAAATAGGATTGGATAAATCTCTATAGGCACCTAAAAAATGCTTCCTGACCCCGCAATAAGAAGAAGAAGGCAATGTAGAAGTCAAAAATACGTCTGGAGTTTCATCCGGACGAGGCTGGCAATCTATAAAATAATTATAGACAAGGGCATCTTCTTTTTTATTGTAATAGATGTCATTAGATTGCTTTGTATAACATTGCCACTGTGCTTCACGGATATATTCCATGTTGCCCATTTCCTTAGCAACGAATACTTGAATTTTTCTAGAGGAATTAGAAACTACATTTATCTTATAAATAAAGGCGTTATCTTCTCCAACAAAGGCGATTAGGTTAACTCTAACCCCATCTTTTTCAGCGATGAATTTTGTATATCCTAATCCATGACGTGATTCAAAGAAATCTAGCTTTTCATCAGTTGGAATAACATTAGGGTTCCAAACCTTGCCAGTGGATAAATCTTTTATATAGACAAATAAGCCTTGTTTATCGGTTGGTAAATTAAAGAAGCCATAACGACCAATACGCCAAATGGCTGGAGATTTATACCAACTTAAATTGCCACCAGCCTGGCTAATCATTGTATAAAATACCCCGTTTGTAAGGTAATTCATCCAAGGTGTCGGCATATCATGACGATGAAATACTATTTCGTTATTCGTATCATCAAATTCATAAAACGATTTTACATCATCTCTATTTTCCATAATTAACCTCGTTAATAGAAAGCCAAAGTGTAAGCCTTTCCGTTTTCTTAATAATAATTAGAAGAAGAAACAAAATCTATTTAGACAAGGCAAAACTAGAAATCATTCAAAAATTAATCAAAAAATGTACTTCTTTGATACTTGATAAATCTCCTGTCATGAATTAGATAAAGAGTCTATTTTAAAGATGTCTTTCCAAACTTGTTTGTGTACCTAAAATAGCCAAAATAATATACTACAGTATATCAAATTGACAAAAATAGGTACACAAACCAAAAAATTATTACCTTGGCGATCTTTTAAAATCAAAAGCAATCTGGTAAGCTTGACGACATGAAAGAATCGTTCTTGACCAATTATTCTAACGATACATTTTTGCAAAGACTAAAAGGCTGTTTTAATAAATGTTATTCCTTTTCTTTAACTGTAAGTTTTATTAAGGAAGCAGGACTAAGATTAATCCAAAAAGAAATAGAAAGCGCCTTAAATAGAGGTGTTAAAGGGCGCATAATAACATCGACATACCAAAACTTTACCGATATCCCATCATTAAGAATATTCAAGAAATGGATGGATACATATCCTAATTTTTCATGTCATTTAGATTATAATTCTTTTGAAGATAACGGTTTCCATACGAAGGGATATATCTTTCAGACAAAGAATGGTTATGAATTCCTAGTGGGTTCAAGTAATATAACTAGATTTGCCTTGTTAAAAAATATCGAATGGAATGTTTCTTTAACTAGGAACAAGGAAGATAAAATCATTAACGAAGCCTTGCTTGAATTTGATTCTCTCTGGAATAAAACAAATCCATTAAGTGAAGAAATAATAAAGAAATATACCACCCAGATAGAATATGCGATTGAAAGATGGGACATGGATTATGGATATAATCAAATAAAAGTAGTCCCAAATGCGATGCAAAAAGCAGCATTAAAAGAAATTAGAAGATATCGCGACATGGGCGAAAAAAGAGCCTTGATAATAGCGGCCACTGCTTCAGGCAAGACATTTTTAGCAGCTTTTGATGCCTATAATTTTAATGCAAAACGACTACTTTTTGTTGTCCATAGGGACACCATCCTTAACGATGCCAAAAAGACATTTGAAAAGATATTTGGATCAACTAGGACTTATGGATTATTTACAGGGCAAGAAAAAAATCTTGATGCAGATTTTATATTCGCGACCAATACAATGATGGCAACCCATCTAGACTTATTTAAAACAAATGATTTCGATTACATAATCTTTGATGAATGCCACCACATTACTAATACAACTTACGAAAAAATACTAAATTACTTTACCCCTGCTTTCCTATTAGGATTAACCGCAACGCCTGAAAGAATGGATAAGCAAGATGTATTTGCAATATTTAATTATGTCGTTCCTTATGAATTAAGATTAAGAGATGCAATCAATAATGACCTAGTTGTACCATTTAAATATTTCGCAGTCAGGGATGAGATGATTGATTATTCTGATAAAGAAAAGGTAAACTTCCTAAAGAATTATTTTAAAGATGATAATCATATACAATTCATCTCTAATCAAATCGAAAAACATAGGCCAGAAGGAAAACTAAAGGCCATAGGATTTTGTAGAAGCATTGATCACGCTAGAGAAATGTCTCTACAAATGGATGGACTTGGCTACCATACAACTTATTTAACGGGTGAAAACAATACGGGTGAAAGGTCTAAAGCATTCGAAGATTTAGCAGATGACAATAACGATTTAGAGATAATCTTTGCAGTTGATATCCTTAACGAAGGAGTAGACCTTCCTTCGGTCAACATGGTTTTGTTTTTAAGGCCAACTGAATCCCAAACCATATTCATACAACAGTTAGGAAGAGGATTAAGAAAATATAAAGGAAAGGACCATCTAACTGTTCTTGATTTCATTGGGAATAGTTATGACAGATCCACCCAAATCGCGCTTGGTTTAGGTTCATTATCTAGTTCAACTGTTTTAGAAAAGGCACTTCTTTCTTCTTTAGTTAGAAATGATTTTAAAGACCTAGGATTGCCTGGAGTAGAAATCCATTTTGATGAACGTTCAAAAGAAGAAATACTTAAACATATTGAAAACACGAACTTCAATACAGCATTCCGTTTAAGATCAGACTACTTTAGTTTTAAAAAATACCTAGCAGAAAAAAGATATCCTAGCCACATGGATTACCTAAATAGCGATTGTGCCCCGGATTTATTAAGATTTTTGAAAGCGAAAATGAAGGGTAAAAAGAATTATTCTTATTACAACTTCTTAAGAAATATCGGGGAAGATGTCCCTTTATTTAATGAATCTGAGATTAGATTATTAGAAGTTATTTCTGATTTATTACCGTTAACTAGAAGGGAAGAATATTTGATTATCAAACAAGTTTTAGATAGCCAAATTGATTTCGATTTATTAACCAAAGAATATAAAAGAGTTAACCCATATAGCCTTAAAACTGCTGCCGATAATCTAATTTCAAGAAAAGTGATAATTAATTCAAACCCATATAAATTGAATTACGAAAAGGGAAAAGGAACTGCTTTTGAAGATTTCCTTGTTGATTTATTAGAATACGGATTAGAGAGATATGAGAATGAATTTGGTGATTTTGAAGGTCCATTCAAGATGTATGGCAATTACCAAAAAGACAAAATCATGATGGAAATCGATGGAAAGCAATATTCCTATATGCAAGGCACTAAATATGATAGGAAAAATAAAATTACATATGTCTTCGTCGGATTAGAAAAGGATAAAGTGGCAAAAGGTAATTTCGATTATAAAGATAAATTCCTCTCCCCTTCTATTTTCCAATGGGAATCCGTTAATAAAACGACTAAAGATAATGCAGAAGGAAAGAAACTGTTTGCAACAAAAATAGTCCATTTATTTGTTAGAAAAGTTGATGAAGAAGACGGAATTGTTCTCCCTTTCACTTATTTTGGAACAGGGAAATTCACCAACTGCAGAGATAGCCAAAACGATGATAAGCCTACATTGATGTTTGATATAGAACTTGATCATGAAGTAGATGAAGAATATAGGTTTGATTTCCAAGTTCCAGAAAAACACCTTAGTTAGATAACATGATTTATAAATCCGTTAAGGACATGTAGTTGTTTTCTATGAGTTTAAAGTATTATTAGCACCTACAAAGTATTATTTTTAATTTATGTAAATTTGCTACCTGTTAAAATAACGCTATGGAAAAAGTGACTATCAACAAAACCGATATGGATATCAACAGGTTTTTAGTTATGTGCATCAAGCAATACGCCTCTGCCACAAAAGAAAGTTCAAAATCTATATATAATCTTCTGAGTAAAAAAGGCATCTTACAGGAAATAATAGATAATTACGAAGATCTACATGGCATGTCTATATATTCGATTAATGAATACATATCAAAAAGAACAGGGAGCAAGTATAACGTGGATTGTCCGGAGCCTCTCCCACATGACATTTCTAAAACGATAATTGCTTATCAAACCATTGAATTGATAGCTGAAAATTATAAGTTAAGCATACAAGATGCTAGAGATAAATTCTATAATTCAGAAGTAGTCGATTTATTAGAAGATAACGAAACCGGCCTCTATGGTCAGTCTGCATTATATTTGCTTTCTTTATACGAAATGAAAACAGGTGCGACACATAAATAACTTATTACGTGAATCCGCTTTGGTTTAACTAATAAATTTTAAGAGAAAACAATAAATCTTTCTTCGATGCGACATATGCAAAAATAATGATATTTAAGTTGATAGCTAATTTGTTCTCTTTTGATTTTGCAAGTTTTTTATACCTTTTAGGGTATATTTTTGTTAAAACGATTGTATTATATACCCTTTAAGGTATAATAAGTATAGATAATATTTATTTTATATCTTAACGGGTATAAATTGAGGTAAAAATATGAATCCAATAGCCGTGTTTATAAAAAAGAAAAGAAGAGAAGCCGGGCTTACCCAAGAAGAATTTGCCATGCGATCCGGACTAGGTCTTCGTTTTATACGTGATTTAGAACAAGGAAAATCTACAGTCAGGATGGATAAAGTCAATGTAGCCCTTGCAATGTTTGGGATGGAAGCAGGTCCTATTAGAAAGGAAAATAAGCAATGAGCGAACTAAGAAAAGCATATGTCTATGTAGACGATGTTTATGCAGGAATGCTTTTAGAAACCGACAATGGTTATTCATTTGCCTATGACGAAACATATCTTTCTTCAGAAAACCCCTTACCGGTATCCTTAACTTTACCATTAAGAAAAGAACCATATGAATCGGAGACACTATTTCCGTTTTTTGATGGAATTATCCCAGAGGGGTGGCTATTAAATCTAGTAAGCAATAATTGGAAAATTAACCCAAAAGACCGCTTTGGTTTATTGCTTGTAGCCTGCAAAGATACTATCGGGAATGTAACTATAAGGGAGAAAGTTTTATGAAGTGTCTTTGTTGTGGCAAAGAACTAAACCAAAGCAATGCCTCTTGTTGGCACGCAAGTTGCATTAAGCACTTTTTTGGGACAACTACTATTCCTCAAATTGAAATAGATGAAGAAACCATTAAAAAACTAGCAAAACAAAATATTGATGATGGAATAACTATACCTGGCGTACAGAAAAAGTTATCCCTTCACTTAAGTTTAGATAATTCTAAACCACGTCTAACTTTAATTGATTATCCATCTGGATTTATTCTTAAACCCCAGGTAGATGACTTTACCCATTTGCCAGAAGCAGAGCAACTAGTTATGTCTATGGCAGATATAACCGGTATACATACTGTTCCTCATGCATTGATTAAAGAAAGAGATCAATTCGCATACATAACAAAAAGAATTGATAGAAAAATAGAAAATAACAAAGTAGAGAAAATAGCCATGGAGGACTTTTGCCAGTTAAGTCTCCGTTTAACCGAAGACAAATACAAAGGTTCTTATGAAAAAGTAGCTAAAATAATCGATAAATATTCGTGCCAAGTTGGCTTAGATTTATCAGAACTATTCTTGCGACTAGTGTTTTGCTTTGTAACAGGTAATTCAGACATGCATCTAAAAAACTTCTCATTAATAAAATCAATTGATGGTTATGTACTTTCTAGAGCTTACGATTTACTCCCTGTTAATTTAATAATGCCAGAGGATAAAGAGGAATTTGCATTAACAATGAATGGAAAGAAGATGCACATTAGGAAGAAAGACTTCTTTGAGTTTGCATCCAATATAGGAATAGCCTTAGCTTCTGCTAAAAAAATGATAAATAAAGTAGTTTCATTAAAAGCAAAGTGCATTGAAATGATTAATGATTCCTATTTATTTGAAGACGAAAAGAAGAGGTTTGTAGAGCTAATTAATCAACGTCTAGATGTTTTAAAATAAAGAACATCGCTGGTTCATTATTATTTCTGAAATTTCACAAAATTTGCTTGTTTTCTTAGTTTTCATAATAAAAACAATTAATTATTGAGAAAATTTCTCAAATTTTTATATTTTATGATATAATTTCTCTGCAAGGGAGGAAAAAATATGCTTTTACAATTCAATTTCAGCAATTTCGGTCCTTTTAAAGATGAAGCCCCATTAAATCTTGAGGCAACTTCATATTCGGAATACAAAGAGCATATCAGAAAAATAGGAGATAAAAAAGCTTTGCCAGTTGGAGTTATTTTTGGGGCAAACGCAAGTGGAAAATCATTCGTTTATAAAGCGTTCTATTATATGCGTTACATGGTTTGCGCTTCGATGAATTTTGATCCAAATATAAATAAGGACGATAAATTTTCTTTCCCTGAGTCAATTCCATTTAAACTCGATAATGCAAGTCTTTTGAAACCATCTATCTTTGAAGTAGTTATTGCAGAGGAAGAAAATGGAAAAGACATTACTTATCAATATGGGTTTTCGGTTTTAAATAGAAAAATTGAATCTGAATGGTTATATCGTCTCCCAAAAAACGAAAATTCAAAGCCAAAAGAATTGCTAAAGCGTGAAGATGGCAAAATCACGGTCACCGTCCCAAGGTTAAATAATGCAATAAAAAGCACTTTGGAAACCTCAACACAATCACAAACATTGGTTCTATCTTTGGCGGCTAAATTAAATGTAGAACCATTTCGTTCGATTCTAGAATTCTTTGCGCTTTCAGAAGTTGACGGCTTTGCCAATTTATTTGAAATAATCTATAAGGACCACACACTTCCATCTGGAATCATCGAAAACGAAAACATACGCAAAGACTGCGTTTCCTTTTTACAAACGTTTGAACCATCAATTAAAAATCTAACGATTAAAGAAATACTTTCCAATCAAGACGGTTCTAAAAAATATAAAGTATTTACCACGCACACAAAAAAAGATGGCTCAGAAATACAATTCCAAATGGAAGATGAATCGGCAGGAACACAAAAGATGTTCCTTCTATATAACGATTTACGTCAAATCATATCTTCTGGAAAAGTTCTTTTTGTAGATGAGTTGAATACAAGACTTCACCCACTACTTTTAAGAAATCTTCTTCTTTTATTTATAAGCAAAAAGCAAAACCCAAACAATGCCCAGCTGATTTTTACTTGCCACGAACCTTGGATTTTGCGTTCCAAAACATTACGTAGGGATGAAATTTATTTTGTAAACAAGCAAAGTTCAGCAGGAGAAGCTTCTCTTTATTCTTTGGCAGAATTTGTTGATGAAAACGGTGTAAAAATACGCTCTGATGAAGATTTTGAAAAAAACTATCTGCTAGGGAAATATGGAGGCATCCCATCTTTGGATTCTTTAATCTTCTCTTTTAATAAGACGGACGATTAATAGAAAATCCATGCGGCTTTTATTAGCCACGAAGAAAAGAAGCCTGAAATTAATTTATCTCGGATTGAATATCACTTATTTTCACTAATGGGTTCGCTCTTTTGATAATTGATATGCTTGGTTTCCCATTTTTTTAACTTGATTCCAAGCCAGAAAGCATAGATGCCAAATGTAATGACACTTAGTAATAGCCATAACAAATAACGGCCGATTAATTGGAGACCATTCCCGTTAAATGAAAGCCTTCTTCCTAATATTACCTGGTGTTTCATTTTCCACTTCATCATTAAACACATAGAGAACGGAACGGCAATTCCTAAAGTAAATACATTCATGAAGAAAGCGAGGATATTCCATCCGATTAATTGGAGTAACTTACCATCGAAATAGCTTTCCCCAAATATATCGTGGCTAGCTTGATATTCTTGTAATTCCTTAGATAAACGTTCTGCTTCAGCAGCATCATGTTTAGTCGCCGCATAATTCACCTCATCTTTAAGTTTTTCTACGTGTTCTACTATTTCAAGAGGTACATCATATGTGTGGCTTGCAATCCACTTCTCCATCTTGATTGGAAGGAAGAATAAATAGATACCTAACGTAACAATAGATAAAAGCCACCAGATGATATATTTGACAAATAATCCTCCGCCAGTCCCGGTAAAGATTAGGCGCCTAGAATTAATGACTGTATGCTTTGCTTCCCATTTCTTGATGAAGCAAACCGCCCAAGGATAAGCAATGCCGAAACTCATAACAGTCAATATATTACCTAGGATTTTCCAACCGATAAGTTGTAATAATCCTCCATCAAAATAGCTAGCCTTCTCTAGGCCATGTTCTTTTTCGTAAGCTTTAATCTTAACTTCTAATTCTTTAGCCTTTTCATAGTTTTTATTCTTGATGGCTACATTAAATTCTTTGTTAAGAGAATCGTATTCCTTTTCAAGAATCCTCTCTTGTTTGGCTTCTTCTTTATATTTTGCTCTTCTTTCTTTGGCTTCTTTTATCTTTTGTTCTTGCTTATTCATAGCCTCGACTTCGTTTTTAGATAAAGGCCTAATAAGCGCATAGGCATCTAAAATAAACAAAAGTGCGCATATTAATGGGATAACTACGTAAGTTATAGGAGAGTAACTATATGGGTTATACTCAAAGCCAAAAATATAATCCTTTGGCTGTGATAAATAAATCATAAGGAAAGAGGAAAAATACGATAAACCTAGTATAGAAGTAATAACGATAGATTTGATTTTTTCCTTCTTAATCAAGATATAAGAAAGGATTGTTCCAACTAATAATGCCCACAAAATAGGTTCAATAATAACCATAAAACCACGGAATTCATAATCAGTATACGGAAGTAATTTAAGGGCGGTAAAAGCAGAAACTAAAACAATGGCCAATATAGAATATATAAAATAATACTTTAATTTCTTCTTATAACTTATTGTTCCTAAAATAGAAACTACAACCATCCCAACGATGCACAAGTAGCAAATAAGCTTATACAATGACACGGGATTACCATGATGAAGCTTGCCAACGAATAAGAAATGAATAATGATTGCAAGCAAAGGAAGCACATAGAAAACTCTACGCCAAATGAATTTACTTTCTCTAGCTTGCTTCCTATCTATAGCCTTTTGCTTTTTGATATCTGCATTTTCTAAGGCAATCCTCTTATTTTCTTCGGCTTTAGCAGTTGCTAACTCTTGTTTTTCTAAAGCGACCCTAGCCTTTTCAGCTTTATTCTTTTCATCTTGAATGCGTTTTTCTTCGGCTAGTTTCTCATTCTTGATACGTCTTTCTTCAGCTAGTCTTTCGTTTTCAATACGCTTTTCTTCGGCTAACCTTTCATTTTCAATACGTCTTGCTTCAGCCTTTTCTGCCCTATAGGTTACTAGATAGGCTTTTCTAGCCTTTTTAATAGGCTTTCCATTAACATAGGTGACAATTAAGAAACCAATGCTAGAAAATAAAGCGATTAACGAACTTGCTAATATTAGAATCATCCCTATTTCAATAGGAGTAAAGATATCTCCATTAGATGTTATGGCTTCAACAGCTACTGAACCAAATAAAGGCAAACAACAAACTAAGGCAATCCATCCTTCAATTAATGATCTAAAACGAATCTTATAGTCTTTCTTCATCTTAATCGTGGCTAATTGGGCAATAAGGATAAATAAAGCGACCCCTCCAGCAAAGACGAAACCTGCCTGGCTAGTATTCATCATAAAGAAAAGGAATTGGTTAGAAGAAGAAACGTGAAATGATTTATTACCTATATCAAGAGTAATTATTTCATGCCCTTGTTTTACCTCATAACTACCTATATATGAAGAAGGGTCTCCTTCGACTGAAAAGGAGAATTCTTTTCCATCATTAGTAGGGACCGTTACATCAATCTTGCCGTCTTCATTAATCGTTAAGTTAAATGGAGATTTAACATAAGAGACTAATTGGTTCTCAGCTCTTACATAATCATATTTTTGATTATAAACATCGCCTCTATATAACTGAAAATATAGTTCTAGGTTCGTTTCGTAGATACATAAATAACCATATTCACCAGCAGAAGGAGCACCATATGTATAAGATTCTAATAATCCTTCTTTAGCAGAACTAACATCTCCCTTATTTAAATTCGCAGTAATTACATAACTTTCATAGATATCGCTCCAAATCGAAACCTTCATTTGATCGTCCTTGGGCAAATATTCTATTTTGTTTTTAGAATACTGGTTTTCCTTTGTTACAACTCCGTTTTCATAGAAAATAAGTTGATTCGCAGAAAAAGAAATGCTATTCCCGATTTCATTTGAGTATTGGATTACCGGGGTTAAAAATAAACCGGCACATATCCCAAATATTAAAAATAATAGCCAAGAAAATATATTAATCTTCTTTGCTTTGTCATTATTAAAAGTCTCTTCCATGAGGCTCTCCTCCATATAAATAAAAGGATTATATAGATAGAAGTGCTAATAAAGTGCCAACAAAAATAAGAAAAATACCCTATTTTCATAATTTTTTACTGCTTTATAATAAAAATCCGTTAAGATAGAAACATGTCTAGTAAAAGATTAGGAATAATTTTGTCATCAATCATTACTTTCTTAATGGTTTTTAGTGTCGGCATTTGTTGTTTTTTCCTAATAAAAAGCGATGACAACATGAATTCAAAACAAGGCATTCCAGATATGGTTGGGACTAGCCTTAATTTTGAAGGTTATGAAATAGATAATAGATATGTAAAGCAGCATATGAAAGGGGAATATGAATTCTTCTATAACAAATGGATTATTGAAGATAATTATGAAGGCAGTCCCGATGCTTTAGTAAACGTTCCCCATCATTATAAAGACATGATTATAAATGGAAATAGACTCGATAATACCGGTTTTTCTTCATATAGGATGTATGTAAAAGGATTAAAAAGAGGAACCAAGATCTGGCTAATGAACAATAATTTTATCGGGGGATTCTATGCCTATATAAATAAAGAGCTTGTATTGAAATATGGTTCCCATAATAAAACCGGTAATGCGACTAGTAACGGAGGGGATGACTTGACTTTGACTTATGTAGTTAAAGATGAATCTCCAATCGAAATCGTATTTGAGGTATCTAGTTCTAGCCAAGGGGGATTAACTAGCCCTGCTAGGCTTTGTGTTTCTACTTTAGAATCAAGCCCCACTTCTCCAAACCTAACAAATAACATCGGTTTTGTTACTCTAGGAGTCATATTTTCCTTATTCATATTTTCTTTCGTAATCAATCTAGGTATTAAAAGAAAAGAATTCTCCTTTAGCATCCTTATGTTTCCTATAATCCTGATAACGACTTTTTCAGTCGGGGTATATTGGAGATTATTAACTTTCCTAAAGACAAATCACTTTAACTATACCCTTGAATTTAACCTTATCTCTTATACCTTACTTATATTTGCCCTTTTCTATCATCTAGTTAAGACAAAGAAAATCGATTTCTCTATTATACATCTATCATTTTTAATCCTTTCCAGTGTGACAAGTATTATTTTATTTTATGTATTAATGGGTACCTTTTACCAAATAATACCAATGATGTTAATCGTTCTTAGCCTTTTGTCTTTCGCCCCACTTCTAGCTAAAGATATCAAGGAAAAGAAAGTAAATATCGTTTATTTGTTATTTATTTCTTCTTTAACAATATTTGCAACATGCACATTCTTCGATTTAGAAAACATGATGTTAGCTGGTCTAGAGCAATCTACTTCCTATATCCTTTTCCCTCTTATTATTTGCGTGATTGTCTTATATCGATTGGCAACTCTAGATAAAGACAAGAAGCTTATTCATGCCTTAGAAATAGAAAAGAAACAAAACCAAATAAAAGCAGATGCCTTAAAATCTCAGATAAAACCTCATTTTATATTCAATTGCTTATCCGCCATACAGGCTACATATAAAAAAGATCCTCAAAAAGGAGAGAAATTATTAACAGATTTCTCTATCCACCTAAGAAATAATGTAGATGCCTCTACTTATGATACGATTCCTTTTTCACGTGAATTATCTAATATCCTTAACTATATAGAATTAGAAAATGCAAGAAAGAATAGGAAAGTAGATGTATTGCTTGATATAGGTGATTTTGAATTTGATTTGCCAATGCTTTGCTTACAACCTTTTGTAGAAAACGCCTTCAAATATTCTAAAGTCGAAGATAAAGAAAATGGTTATATCCAAATAAAGACATATAAAGACAAGAAGAATTACAATGTTCTAATTTCAGATAACGGGATTGGCTTTGATAAATCAAAAATAAAACCTAATTCAGTCGGAATTAAAAATGCGAAAGAAAGGCTAGAGTTAATTAGCAAAGCAAAAGTAAAAATTGAATCTAAAATCGGAAAAGGTACAAACGTCATTGTTTCTTTTCCTATAAATAAGAAGGGGAAAATAGATGCAGATAGTAGTTGTTGATGATGAAAAAGAATCATTATATATGTTTTCATCACATGTCATTGATAAGGCAAATATCCAGATGCAGCTGTTTCAAAAAGATTATCAAGCTGCCTTGGATTATATAAAGACCCACGATGTCTATGCAGCGTTTTTAGATATAGTCATGCCAGATATGAATGGGATAGATTTTGCTTTGAAGATAATTAAGTTGAAGCCTAATATCAAAATCATATTCATAACTGGCTATTTCCAAAATATCGAAGAAATTAAATCCAAATTGAAGGATAACCTATTTGCATTTTGTTATAAGCCTTATAAAAAAGAGACAATGGATAGCATCCTTGTAAAACTATTAGAAAAAGATAAGGCCAAGATATATTTCCAGACATTCTCCCATTTTGATTGCTATGTCAATGATGTCTTGCTGGATTTTGACCGTGCGAAAGCAAAAGAATTACTAGCCTTGCTTGTTTATAGGAGAGGCGGCGAAGTTTTAATGGAAGAAGCCATCACCCAATTATGGCCAGAAAAAGATCCTAAATATTCCAAGAAGCTATATAGGGATGCCTTATGTAGGCTACGTCTAGCCTTAAGGAAATTTGATATAGAACATATCCTAAATGCAAAAAGAGGAAGAGTAAGCTTAAATACTAAGTGGTGTTCCTCCGATTATTGGGATTATCTAGATGGCAAGAATAATTCGTTCCATGGAGAATTCCTTCGTCCTTATGAATGGAGTTGTGATGAAGAAAATTATCTTTTAAGCATGGCAAAATGAAGACAATTAACTGGAAACAAATAAAGGTATAATTGAATTAACAAATAACATCCTTGCGAATTTTGTTAACTCAAAAAAAGAGCTTTTATTAGTTATTTCCCGGCATCTTTCTGCTTGAATAAACCCTTCTCAAATATGTCAGGATAGTATTCCTTATTAATTGAAATATCGAAAATATAATTAAAATAAATAACATCAAAAATTAACACGAATGGATTAATTAAGATAAAATACAAGAATAAACACGTAGACAAAATAACGACGTTGCTTATCAAGAAAAGAAGAATTGGCGCTAAATTAATTAACGAAACTAGCAAAACTCTGAAATAATTCTTTATAAAAACCAATAGACCGTTATGAAAATAGTCTTTTATGGAATTTGAATATACAGATATTTGATTAACTAAAACCATTAGATATGGAAAGAAAACAAAAACAAGAGCTCCAACTGCGATTCCT
>JALEUF010000142.1 GCA_022781015.1 Caryophanales bacterium | reverse complement strand
AAGCAACGTTTTGAAGATATTCAGGATGGCTTTTCGCATATTCATGGTCTTCCCTAATTATGAAATAGGCTTTATATACTTCGCAGTCAAATAAACTCTTTGCATTCTTAGGAAGAGAAACTCCATCGCAATCCCTAACGGCATCCGCTCCCCAAAGGTCAATATATTTTTTAGTTCCTTCAATAAAATTAGAATCGGTTGGAATTGTTACAAAGCCTTTATTTTTCATATATTACTTAATCCTTTTTTGAGTTTTTGAATCAAAGAACAATAGTTTATCTAAATTAATGCAAATCTCTACTTCATCAACATTAAAATAAACCGCAAGTTCAAATCCTAATAATTCTATGAAATCGCAGGTCAATTTGAAAGACTCACTCTTGTTTTTAATTGTTTCCTTTAGCTAAATATTGGTTTTCTTAGAAATTCATCGTAAATGAAAATTGGTAAATTATTTTGTGACATTTTGAATTGCTTTAACAATGTATTCCTTTGATTTTATATCATTGCAACGATATAAATATTAATAGGAGAACCGATATGGCTATGATCAAATTATTTCACGAATCAATCGATAAAATAGAAGCCCATAGTTATTTTTAGGTAAATCCAATAATGATTATGGAAAAGGCTTCTATTGCACCCAAAATATAGAATTAGCCAAAGAATGGGCGTGTAAACAAAATTCGGATGGATATGTAAACGAATATAATCTAGATTTGGATGGATTAAAGATATTGGACCTATTAAATGGGGAATATAATATCCTCAACTGGATTGCCTTATTGCTAAAATACCGCACGTTCACTATAGAAGATGAAATAGCACTTGATGCGAAAGAATATATATTAAAACATTATCTAATTGACCTATCTAATTATGATGTTGTCATTAGTTATAGGGCTGATGATTCTTGTTTTTTCTTTGCTTATTCTTTTGTTAGCAATTCATTGCCAATAAAAGGATTAACAAAGGCATTAGAATTAGGGAAATTGGGGACGCAATTTGCTTTAATATCAAAAAAAGCTTTTACTCAACTAAAATATATTTCTAGCGAGAAAGTTGATGGAAGAGCCTATTTTCCTAAGTTTTCATCTAGAGATAGCCTTGCTAGAGATACATATAAAAAGGTGATTAAAAAGCAAAAGTCCTATAAAAACAATATTTTCGTGATGGATATATTAAGACAGGAGATCAAAGAAGATGACCACCGCATACAAAGAATGTTACATAAATGATGCATCAAGGAATCTAGGGGCTGCTTTTGATTATGCATTAAATACATGGAAACTAGATATAGACTTTTTTCAATTTGCTTTCTCTTCTAGCCCTTTAATTGCTCAATTTGAAAGAGGCAATCCTAGTGTAGTTTCTGGTCGAAGCGGGATTGAATTAGTTAGGGATATTATTTATGGAATAGATAAAAAAGCTAAATCCCCTGCCCCTTCTATTATTTTAAATAGGACTCCTGAATATTGAACTGGGTATTACCTAGCTAAATATCAATGGGCTTATTGCAGGCGTTTTAAAGACATATTCTCTAGAATCAAATTAAGCGAAATAATATCTATGTATCCTTTATATCATGAAATGGATGTAACTAGATTCTATGAAGAAATGGAAAGACGTTATAAAGAAGCTAGCACAGAAACTAATCTAGCTAGGATTAGGAAGAATTTTTTATTATCCCAGTCAGAGTTAGCAAGATTATCAAATGTAAATCTACGTTCGATTCAATTATACGAGCAAAGAGTAAACGATATAGATAAAGCTGAAGCCCATACCTTGTTCAAATTAGCAGTTGTTCTTAAATGTAATATAGAAGATTTATTAGAGAGCCCTGCTTCTATATAAGTACTAGTTAAAAAGGTCATCTAAGCAGATTGATTTAGAAAAAATACCTGAGTATTCGTTCTTTTTTAAACCAAATGTTGTTATCAACGTATTTTGAACAACACTTTTTTTAGAAATCAATGATGTTACGTAGTTAACTCTGCTTAGTAATGTTTCGTAATACTTTTTATCAACAGAGAAAACATCTCCATAATATTTTATTTCGCAGACATTAACTACATCATCTTTTCTTTCAATTATCAAATCAATTTGTTTTCCGCTTGTATTCTCATTGCCTTGGATATGAAGAACGGATTGATTAGTGGATACTCCACTTATACCTAAAGCAACCTTGATTTGTTTTATATGGTTTAAGCAGACGTTTTCAAAAGCAATTCCTCTCCAAGAAACGAATTTTTGTGAATTGAAATTATCAGTGTAGTAAGTTTCGTTTATAGAAGATTGTTCATTAACAATTTTTAAATAGAAAATTGAGAACGGATCGATTAATTTATAGCATTCATCTCTTTTCTTTCCTTTGAAAGGAACGTATTTCATGACGAAATCACTGCCGACTAAAGAAGACAATGTGCTATTTAAGGAATCGGCATCGCTTCCGGGAAGAGTGTTCATTATTTCTTTTTTAGTATATCCGATGTTCTTCTTAGCCAATAATTTAACAATTGATTTTGTTGCTTCTGGATTTGAAAAAGTAGAAGAAAAAAGATTATTAAACTCATCTTTTAGCTTTGCATTAACTTTGAAGAACAAATTATCGATGTTTTCTGGAAAAGTAAGATTGCTAGAAAAGTAGTTAAGATAATAAGGTATTCCACCTACCATCATATAAGCCTGTGCTATATCGTATCTTGATATTTGCATTTTCTTTTCTTGGAATAACTCTTCGCATTCTTTGAGTGAAAAAGGCATTAACTTAATTTGATAAGTGATCCTGCCGTAAAGCCCGCCATGGTTATTAATTAATTTATTTAATACATAAGATGTCGCGCTTCCACATACAATAAGCATCAAATTATTTCTAGCGCATCCCCAATTATTCCAAAACGATTCAAACGCTGTAATAAAATCGGATTTAGGAGTATCTAGCCATGGAAATTCATCGATGAAAACAACTTGTCTGGATCCAGAATCTTTTTCAATCAAAAACTTTTTCAGCAAGGCAAATGCTTCAAACCAATCTTCTGGTTTATCGCATTTTTCCATCCCCTGCTCAATAAGTGACTGATAGAAGCTTTTTAGTTGTTTGTTCAAAAGACTTCTACCTTTCATATTTTTTAGCTCAATAGGAGACAGACCAGCATGCTTGAATGTAAATTTATCGGCAAAGGTTTGGTTTATTAAATATGTTTTACCGACCCTTCTTCTACCGTAGACTACTACAAATTGGGAATCATTTGATTCATATAAATTTAATAATTCATTTT
>JALEUF010000039.1 GCA_022781015.1 Caryophanales bacterium | reverse complement strand
CTTCATACAACTATTATCTTATAAAAATTTATAAAAAGGTACGACAAAAAGAAGCAAAAGCTTTGCTTTTAAAAAACAGAGATATTTAGCTTCAATTAATCTCTTTTAACGTTTTCGAAAACTTGGTTTGTCATCATCATTTTCCATATGACGCGAATTAGTTTTCTTGTTGTGGCAATTATCGCGACATTTGTTGCCTTGCCTTGTTTGATTTTGGAGTAGTAGTATTCCGAGAAAACCGGAGAATGAATTCTTAGTTTTTGAACACTTAACGAAAGAGCGTATCTCAATATAGGCGAACCTCTTTTTCTAATTCTTCCCTTATGATTAATTGTGCCAGATTGATATATTTTCACATCTAGACCAGCGAACTTGATTAGCTTTTCGGGATTGGAAAATCTATTGATGTCACCTATTTCGCCAATAATCATCGCGGCTAAGTTAACACCTATGCCAGGAATAGAAAGGAGAGGCGAATTCAGTTCATCCATCAAAGGACTTAGCATCTCGTTTAGATTATCAATTTCTTCGTCAATCATTCTTACTTGATCAATGAGGTTTCTAACAATTTGTTCATCGACTTCAGTAGAATAGCCAATCGACCTTTTGGCGAGTTCTCTAAGTTGATTAAATCTATTAAAGCTGATTGCCCCTTTCGACATTCTTCTAAGAGTTTCGCCTGTTTCAATCCTCATCTTTGCCATTTTAGAAGCGGATGTATACTCACTTAAAAGAAATCTAATTGTGGGTGAATCAAACAGGTTCCTCCCCATATTTTTTCTTGTTCCATCCTCGTTTTTCTTAAAGAAAGGGACAAACTCCGGGAATATTTCATCTAAATATCTCAATAGATGGTTATAACAAGCGGTTCTATCTCCAAACAAGAAATATTTAGCTCTTGTGATTTTACGAATCTCTCCAATAAGGTAAGATATCTGCGGGGATGAAGTAAATGGATGAGTTGCGGCGTATTTAGCAATAAGCATCGCATCAAGACTGTCCGTCTTAGCCAAGTTAACTGATTCACTGTCGCGAAACCTGGAGATCAGACTTGGGTTATAAATCTGGACTTGATATCCATTAGAGTTAAGACATCTCACAAGACAATTCATATAGTGTCCTGTGGCCTCCATCCCTATTTTTATTTGCTCTTTTTGGCCGAGCAGGCCTAATTCATTCAAGAGCGAATCAAACCCTTCTCGAGAATTAGAAATATCGAAGCTTTTCTTTCTAATTTCTCCATCTTCACCGATGATAGCAATCGTGTGTTTGAACTTACTAACATCGATTCCAACATAAAAGTCCATATGACCTTCCTTTCTTGCCGTTTAAACCATATCAGCTTGTCTTTTCGAATCATCTGTTACCGGAACGTCAAAGCGTTAATCAACCTATTAGCGATTAAAAGAAAAGCCGTATGCCTGAGTATGAAGTCTGACAGTCAAAGCTGTAATATAATTAAGCAGGATAACGGCATATATTGATTATACTGATTAGATAAAAAGAAAATCTAACCAAGTACATGATTAGATTACATTATTTGTTAAACAGATAGGCATAATTTTAGGATAAAACAATAGAAAGTGCTATAATTCGGTTACTATGCTTAAGATTGTTAAAGATTCAACCCCCTCATTAAGAGGGAAATGCAAGGAAGTAGAGCTTCCATTAAATGAAAAAGACAGGCAGACCTTAATAGATATGCTTGATTATCTAAAGTTAAGCCAAGATGAAGAATTTAGAAAAAAGCACCCTAGTGTCAGGGAAGGTGTAGGATTGGCAGCTCCTCAAATTGGGGTAAATAAGCAAATGCTAGTCATTTATTATCCAACTGGCGATAATAAAAACCCTTATGTTGAGCTCCAATTAATAAATCCTCGCATTATCTCTAATTCAATAAAGCTTTGCTATCTTTCTAATGGAGAAGGATGCCTATCAGTAGATAAGTCACATAAAGGAAGGGTATATCGTTATTATAAAATAAAAGTCAGTGCCTATTCTTTAAAAGAAGAAAAGATGGTTGAGATAAATGCTAGAGGATATGATGCTATAGTACTTCAGCACGAAATAGACCACTTACACGGAATATTATTCTATGACCATATCGATAAAATTGATCCATTCAAGAACATCCCCGGCTCTATAGAAATATAAAAACTAGAAGACAAATAACGGCAATGGAAGGCAACTTACCATTGCTTTTTTTATATCTAAATTACTTAAAAACTGGCTAAATAAGAAATAGGTTGCAAAAAATCTATATACCTTATAATAAAGAAAAAATGCAAAGAAAAGAGGTGAATAAAATGAATAAGACTACAAAAATAAAACAAGTACTTCTACTAGCTATTATTTCTAGTTTTAGCTTTGCTTGTAGCCAAGATAGTCATCTAGAATTGCTAGAAGAGGAAACAATAAAAGCAGGAATAATGGGCTTCCGGTTTAACTATGAATATGCTATCCCTGGAGCTTCTTTAACTTATAACTATCTTTGGGATGGAGTTAGCTTGCAAGATAGCCAAACCGAAGCTGTCCGTTATTATTTCTCTTTCTTAACTGAATATAAAGAAAGTAACAATACCTATTATCTCGCCTATCTAAAACAATCAAAAATAAGTGAATATAAATCCTATCTAAAAGATTATGAGCAAAAGAATAATCATCAGGATCAAAATTACCATTTCGTTAGCTATGATAATGAAAAAGTCATAGATGGAAAATATTATTTTGCCCATCAAAAACTAGCCAAAGAAGATAATAACGACGTCATATACTATTCAAGCGAAAACATAAAAGACATCGTTTATAAAATAGATGATTATCAGCTTGTATTCGCTTGTTTAAATAAGAAAGCCATTATAAAGAAAAACCTCTCTAAAGACGAAACAATAGATAAAGAAATCAACTTATATAGAAGAGTTGAATTAAGCTTTGATAACGAAAAATCCTCTCCTAAAGAATATATCTTTGAAACAAGAGAGAAATATAATCAAGAAAACATAAAAAGAGATTTTGATTATATTGGAGAAAAAATAGAAGTATATCCCGAGTCCTATAAAGAAAAGGAATACGGAAGTTTCCCTACTTTAGGAATGGAAAACAATAACATTGATTCAGCAAGGGCTGACATCATCAAAGAAAATAACGATGCATTTGTCCTTCTTCCTAGATATATGAAATCTAACGACGCTAAAGTTGATTTATTAGATGAAGAAGTAGTTTTGCAACCAAATGAAGATGTATTTGGAAAACACAAAAAGGAATTTAGGGAAGCTTTTAGAAAAGAATATAACGAATTAGAAGGATTATTTGATTATTCTAAAGTAATAGAAATAATGAAAATAAAATAAAAAATAGTTCGTTAAAACCTGATATATCCATAAAAGAAACCGTTTTCATGCTTTTGGCTTTTTGTTTTACTTGTTTACTATGTTATAGTAATAAAGCAAAAAGACGAACATACTTTTGAAGGTGTCTTAGACGAGGTTATATTCTATGGTACAAGAATCTCCAATTAATATTTATGCGCTCGGGGGATTAGGCGAGGTAGGTAAGAATACCTACTGTTTTGAAACCACCAATTCAATCATAATGGTCGATGCCGGTGTTAGATTCCCAGAAGTAAATTTACCAGGGGTTGATTATGTTATCCCTGATTATACATATCTAAAAAACAATAGGTCTAAATTGAAAGCCCTATTCATTACCCATGGTCACGAAGACCATATCGGAGGCATTCCTTTTCTTATTAGATCAATACACGTCCCCGTTATTTATGCACCTAGACTAGCCGCTGCCTTAATTAGACACAAGCTAGAAGACAATAGGATCAAAGACCCAGTCAAGATAGTTGAATACGATACAAATTCAATTATTAGGATTGCTGATGAATTTACCGTTTCTTTCTTTAGAGTCACCCACTCCATCCCTGATTCATATGGAATTTGTATTGATACAAAGCAAGGCAGGATTATTGAAACTGGTGACTTTAAGATTGATTTGACTCCAGTTGGTCCAAATTTTGAAATCGATAAATTAGCTAGGTTAGGTAGCGAAGGCGTTGATTTGCTCATGGCAGATTCTACCAACGCCGAAATCGAGGGCTATACCCCTAGCGAAACTAATGTCAGGGCCGGTGTAGAAGAAATATTCGAGAAAGCCCCTGGAAGAATTATTGTTTCTACCTTCTCAAGCAACATTAACCGTATCCAGCAAGTTGTCGAAGTTGCTGTTGCCCATAAAAGGAAGATATGCATCCTTGGAAGGTCGATGAAAAATGTCATCTCAATTGCAAGGGAATATGGCTATATAAAGATTCCAGATGTTTCTTTGATTGAAGAATCAATGTTAAAGAACTACCGTCTATCTGAAGTTTGTATTATTTGTACTGGTAGCCAAGGCGAACCAATGGCAGCCTTATCTAGAATCGTTTCTGGAGACAATAGAAATACCACCATCTATCCAGGTGATACAGTTATTTTCTCTTCTAACCCAATTCCAGGAAACGGAGTTTTAGTTGATAGGTTAGTCAATAATCTAGTCAAAATGGGTGCTGATGTTAAACAAAATTCATTAGCATTCTCCCTCCACTCTTCAGGCCACCCATCTAGGCAAGAATTACGTTTAATGCAACGTCTAGTAAAGCCAAAGTATTTCATGCCTGTTCATGGCGAATATAGAATGCTTAAGTTACATGGCGATATAGCAATGCAACTAGGCATGAAGCAAGAAAACGTCTTTATTTGCGATAATGGGGATAACATTGTCCTTAAAGATCATAAGATTACAAGGGGCATCCACATATCTGCCGAAGACGTCTATATTGATGGCAATGATCTTGATGGAGTTTCCGGAGCCATAATGTCAGATAGAGACATATTGAAGAACGATGGAATGATATCGATTATCTTAACAATCGAAAGCAGGACCAATACTTTAATCGTGCCTCCAATTGTCTATGCTAGAGGATTCTCTTCTGCCGAAACTAACCACGTAGTCAGGCATTCCCAAATAAGAGCGGAAGAAGCTGTCAGGGAATTAATGAAAGAAAGAGTAAGCTTTGGTGAAATAAAAACTGCACTTAAGTCTGTTGTTTCTAAATATGTCGAAAGAAAAACAGGCAGGAAGCCAATGATTATTCCTTTAATCATGAATAAGGATTAATTATGTTTATACTTGCTTCTTCTTCTCCTAGAAGGAAGGAAATACTAGCTAAGTTAATCCCTTCTTTTGAAATTATCGTTCCTGATATTGATGAATCTATTTTGGATTTGCCTCCAAAAGATTTGGCATTAGAAGAATCAAAGGCCAAAGCCTATACGATTTCATCTAAATATCCAAGTGATGAAATACTTGCCTGCGATACAGTGGTAATATACGCAAACAAGGCATTAGGCAAACCGCATAATAAAGAAAATGCCATTGCAATGCTTAAGATGCTAAATGGCAAGAAACATATCGTTACTTCCGGCTATACCTATATTGGAAATGGCATAGAAATAAATAGGACTGTATCTACTGAAGTCTATTTTAATGAACTAAGTGATACTCAAATTGAGGAATACGTAAATAAATTCAAGCCTTTTGACAAGGCTGGATCATATGGGATACAAGATGATTATCCTTTAATAAAGGAAATTAAGGGCAGTTATTATAATGTCATGGGATTACCTATCGAAGATATAGCATTCCATGTCTATAAAACTAAATTCAATCGTTAAAAATCTTCTTATATACTTCTTTAGCGTCCCCTTTTAATACAAGGGTTAGCTTATTTGACATCAAGATAAATCCGTCGACTCCGGCGGATTTTAATTTTTCCTTGTCTAATTTTGAATAATCCTTTAGGTGAACTTCGATTCTAGAACCAATCAATTTATAATCGACTAGATTATCGTTTCCCCCAAAAGAATCTATATATTCGCTTTTATTGCCTCTAATCTTACTAGGCTCCTTTTTACCATTCTTTTTTGAAAGGAAAAAGCAAAGCAAAAGGACAACAATTATCAAGCCTACCACTCCTAAAGCTAGATAAAGCGCATTTTGTTTTAAGAAAGAATTGAAATCAAGAACATATAAATAAAGATTGAACATACATTAACCTTCCAAGTAGTATAATACCATAATAGGAGCCTAGTTATGTCAAATGCAATTGAAATTGAAGCTAAAATATTAATAAGTCAAGACGATTATAGAAAATTAGCAAAGCTATTCCCTGAATGCCCTAGATATATCCAAACCAATTATTATATCGATTCAGAAAATAGAATCTTAAATAAAGAAGGCATTGCCTTAAGAATAAGACAAAAAACCGATAGATTCGAATTAACCTTAAAAACTCCTTTATCACAGGGGTTATTAGAGAAGAACTGTGTCATTACCAAAGATCAGTTCAATGATTTTAGGAATAAAGGAATATTCCCAAAAGGAGATACATCTAGATTCCTAACCATGTTAGATATTGATTTAGATTCATTAAAGATACTTACCTCCTTAACAACCGAAAGAATCGATGTCGAATATAAAGGTGGCTTGTTATCAATTGATAGAAATGTCTATTCAGATATCACTGATTATGAAGTTGAATTTGAATACAATAATTTAGAAGGTGCAAAGACAATTTTATCTGAATTATTAGCAGAACACGGAATAAAAGAATTTACCTTCAGCAAGTCTTCAAAAACCCGCAGGGCAATGGAAGCGTTGAAAAATAATTAACACATGGAAAAAAGGCCTAGATTGAACTGTCTAGACCTTTTTAAATTGCCTAAATTAATATAGTTTCTTATATAAAATAAGCGAGCCGATAGAAAATAATAAAGAAGAGAATAACCCGAAGAATAAAGGTAGGTCATTGCTCAAAATAGAAGAAAAATCAAAATATCCTGCAAAATTAGTAAATACATCATTCCCTAGCATAAATAAGATAACTGTTCCCAAAGAAAGGAATAATGAGAATATTGAAAACAATATAATCAAGACAGCATTCTTCTTTGCCTTAAAGCAAGACATATAGATGGCTATATTAATTAAAACCAGCAAAAGGCAAATGCTAGAACAAAGAAGATAGATATTACTTAATATGGCTAAATCCAAACCTTTATTTGTTATCAAGGAACCAATCAATTGATAACTGCCCCCAACAAAGTAGCAGGCGCCTAAAATTATAGAAGAAGTCAATAAAGTAGTTCTATCTTTGTTTATATAGCCAATTATTAATCCTAATAAACCCATAAAGGATATTAAAGACGATATGGCCAATAATAAATTAGGTAAATCTAAAATTGAGATACCATTCAAAAGGTTCTTGAAATAAGAAAAGTCATAGAAATATAAAACATTGCATCCAAAGAAAATTACAAATGAGAGGATGCCCATTATTAGGAATAAAGGCTTTTTAATAGGTGCGTTCTTCATAATCTAATCACATTTTATCCTTTGCATGTGGGCAAGTTGCATAATTCTCACATTCTTTTGGAGAACAATACATCTCTGCTAGGCGTCTCGCCCTAGGGATAAAGGTCCTTATTTCTTCTTCGTTATATCCAACTTGAAGCCTTCTATCATCGACAATTATTGGACGTTTCAAGATAGAAGGATTCTTTCTAATGAAATCAATAAGTTCAGATATAGTCATATCATCGAAATTGATATTATTTTCTGAGACTATCTTAGAACGGGTAGAGATTATATCATCGGTCCCATTTTCAGCCTTGGCAATTACTTCCTTAACATCATCGACAGATAAAGTGTCGCCAAAAATATTCTTAGCCTCATAAGGTATTTGCTGCTCATCAAACCATTTCTTCACTTTTCTGCAGCTAGAACAAGATGGAGAAGTATAGATCTTAATCATAACGAATTCATTATAACAACCATTGCGTTAATCTAAAAGATTAAAAAATCTTGGTAAGTATCACTCCTTTCATTAACAATAATTCGAAGATAAAAATTCTTAGTAACATAAATTCAGCCAATTTAGATACACGGGTCCCCTATTTTATTAGTTAAAAAGGGCAACTAGCCACAGTAGCCCTTCTTAATTTGAAAGGAAATGAATTAAGTAAAGATTACTTAACATTTGTTAATTTAACATATTTCTTTATCCATGCAAGTAAAATGATAAAAGAAATTATTACGAATAAATTATGTCCCTATAAACATTTATTGTTTATCGTGTAAAATATCTTCTGAAAGAAGGATTTTATGAGACGTATTCTATCCGGGATTAAACCAACAGGAAATTTAACATTAGGAAATTATATCGGGGCTTTAAAGCATTTTAAGGATTTCCAAGACCAAGGAGAGGTATTCATCTTTATCGCAGATCTCCACGCCTTAACTTTGCCTATAGATCCTACATTTTTAAATAACAACACTAGGGATATAGCATGTTTTTATCTAGCATCTGGATTAGACCCAAAGAAAACAACCATATTCCTACAATCCACCGTTTCTGAACACGCTGAATTAAATGCCATATTACAAAACTATCTATATATGGGCGAATTATCTAGGATGACACAGTTCAAAGATAAATCAGCCAAGATGAAAGAATCTGCGATTGGATTGGGGTTATTCGCCTATCCAGTCTTAATGGCAGCAGATATCGTTCTTTATGATGCCGACATTGTTCCAGTTGGAGAAGATCAAGTCCAACACGTCGAACTTACTAGAGACCTAGTAAAGAGAATGAATTCTAGGTATGGGGAAAATACATTAATCGAACCAAAATACCAAATGAATAAAGTCGGGGCTAGGATTATGTCATTAACTAACCCAAGTGTAAAAATGTCCAAATCCGATCCAAAAGGAGATATTTTCCTTCTAGATGATTTAAAAACAATCAGAAAGAAAATCATGTCTGCTGTCACCGATTCAGGAAGCGAAGTCAAATATGATAAGGAAAATAAGCCTGGTATCTCTAACTTATTAACAATATATGCCGCTTTAAAGGAAATAAGTATCGAAGAGGCTGAGGCATTATTTAAAGATTATAGGTATGGCGATTTTAAGAAAGCGGTCGCTGATGCTGTCATTGAAGAAATCGAACCATTCCAAGCTAGATACCACCACTTCCTTGATAGTAAGGAATATATTGAAGTATTAAGGCAAGGAAGAGAAAAAGCCAAAGCTGTCGCTTCAAAAACATTAGCAAGAGTAAAACACGCTGTCGGATTACTAGATATAGATGAAGAATAAATTAATCGCTATCGATTTAGATGGAACTTTGTTAAGGAAGGATGAATCTTTAGGCGAATTATCAAAAAACGTATTGCAGAAGCTAATCCAAAAGGGGCATGTAGTTGTTTTGATATCAGGAAGGCCTACTAGGTCATTGCTCCCTATATATAATCGCATTGGTTGCAATGCTCCTTTAGTTTCCTATAACGGGGCTTATATTTATTCTCCTTTTGACCCTTCTTTTCCTAACAAAGAATTTTCTATCCCCTCTAAAATTCCGTTAGAAATATTAAAAAAAGGGAAGGATATATTTATCTCTTCCATCCTTGATGATTCAAATTACCTATATGCATCAAAAGAAGATAGATATCTAAAACGTTATTTTCCTTATGAAGGAATAATTACCAAATTTGGTAAGATTGATTCTTTTCCTACCGAAGGAGTTTTCTCTGCCGTTTTTAAAACACATAAAAAGGATAGAGAAAAACTAAACGAATTAACATCTAATCTTGGCAACATCAAATTACGTCATTGGAGAAATCGTTTCTATAGCGAGCTCTATATCGAAAACGTGAATAAAGGTAATGCGATTGAATATATTGCCTCTATTTATAATATAGATAAAGAGGATAGGATTGCCTTTGGGGATTCTTTTAATGATTTATCGATGCTAGAAGTGTGTGGCACTTCTTTCGCCATGAAAAACGCTAAATCAAAAACCTTATTAGATAGATTCCCAATAACAAAAAAAGGCAACGACCAGGAAGGCGTTGCCCTAACTTTAACTAATTTATTTAACCTCTAAGCCAAGCTTAGACATGATGCCTTTATAAATTGAGGCGGCTTTTGTTTCTAAATTGGAATCGGTTTTTCCTTTAGTCTCTATATAGAATTTGACTTTTGGCTCAGTCCCACTAGGCCTAATAGCTAAGGTTGAACCATCTTCAAATCTATATTTAAGGACATCAGAAACTGGCAATCCGACGATATCTTCCTTCTTACCGTCGCTATAAGTAATGACATCATGGAGATAATCTTCAACCGAAGAAATCTTTAATCCTGCCAATTCAGTTAACGGGGTTTCATGTAGTTCCTTCATTAACCTAGCCATGGTTTGATTACCTTCCATGCCTTCAAAATAAGCATCTTTTAAGGTAGCAAAATGATATCCAAATCTTTCTTCTAGATTCTTATATGCTTCATCTAGGCATAAGCCTTTCCTTTTGTAATATAAAGCCATTTCAGAATAAAGTAGAATTGCCTGTACCCCATCTTTATCACGGACGAAAGGCTTTATTAGACATCCATATGATTCTTCATAGCCAAAGACAAAAGTTGGTCCATTGCCTAATAATTCATAATGATGGATTCTTTCTCCGATATATTTAAACCCAGTAAGGAAGGATTCAACTTTAACTCCATAATGCCTGGCCACTTCTCTTCCTAGATCAGAAGTGACAATCGTATCATACATGACTGGATCTTTTGGCATTATCCCTAATTCAAGGTAATTAGAGAAAAGGTAATCGATTAACAAGGCACCAGATTGGTTTCCGGTCAATCTTTCATAATTTCCTTTGCTTGAAAGATATGCTAAACCACATCTATCTCCATCGGGATCAGTCATGACACATAAATCGGCATGGTTATTTTTTGCATATTCAAGTTCAAGTTCCCAGGCAGATGCTACTTCTGGATTAGGTGATTTAGTCGCCCCAAAATTAGGATCATGGACGCATTGTTCCTTAACTGGGATTATTTCATACCCAGCTTGAGAGAACACTTTTAAGGCTGATTCATAAGAAGCCCCGTGTTGAGGAGAATAGATAACCTTAAAGCCTTTTTTATCTAATTCAGGATGAATTTGACATCCTAAAACCAAATCGCAATATTTATCATCCAAAGATGTAGGGATTACCTTATTTATTCCCTTAACTTCGCTAGAAGGGATGACTACATCTAGTTCATTTGGAAGTTCCTTAAGGATATCTAGCATTGGCTGGATGGTATCTGGAACTAATTGACAACCAGTATCATCATAAACCTTATAGCCGTTATATTGCTTTGGATTATGGCTAGCGGTAACCATAATTCCACCAACACAACCTAATTCCCTAACTGCAAAAGATAATTCTGGAGTAGGACGTAAATCATCAAATATATAGGTATTGATGCCCATTTTGTTAAGTATTCTTGCGCTTAATAAAGTAAATTCCCTAGAAAAATGTCTATTGTCATGAGAGATGACTATTCCTTTTCTAGAAGCATCTTCATATGTCTTCTTAACGAATAACCCAAAGGCAATGGCAACCCTAGTTATTGTATGTTCATTTAATCTATTCGTTCCAGGGCCAAGTATTCCTCTCATTCCACCTGTGCCGAATTCTGCATCTTTATAGAATGCATCGGCCTTTTCTTGCTCATTCATAGAAAGCAAGACCAATTTATCTTCTTTAGAAACTTTAGAAGAATTTAACCATCTATTGTAATTAGCAATGTAATCCATATTTTTCTCCCAAAAATATTTTTGTATCATTTAGTTAACTTTTCAATCATTAATCGATAAGAATCACTTAAAGGGGAAATAAAAACCTTATTAGATAAGTTAGATAAAACTCCATTTAATGTCCCAAATTCAATCTTATACGCATGGAGGAATTGACCTTCTAACTTGACTAAAGAAGATATCTTTTTGTTTAAAGAGAAGTCCCCATATTTATCATCTCCGATTATAGGATGGCCAATTGAAGCAAAATGGACACGTAATTGATGGGTCCTTCCTGTACATAATTCTGCTTCAACAAGGGTATAATCCTTATAATTCTCTACAACTTTATATTTAGTAAGGGCCTTTTTGCCACCTTGTTCGACTGAACGTATATATACTCTTCCTGCATTAGAATCTTTATAAAGAGGCTTATCAATCTTGCCACTTCCCTCAAGAACCCCTTTTACCAAAGTAAGGTAATATTTTGATATATCTTTTCTTTCTTTGAAAATATCGGTAAGTTCTTTTAAAGCAGCATCAGTCTTGCCATAAATAATAAGTCCAGATGTATTTCTATCTAATCTATGGGCGGGAGAAGGAACAAAACTTGCATTATAAGGATCGTATTCTCCTTTTAGATAAAGATAATCTAGCACTGCATTGCCAAGTGTTTCCCTATTGCCTAATTTATCCCCATATACTAAAACCCCTGCTGGCTTATCTACAATTAAGACATTATTGTCTTCATATGCGATTGGGTAGATAAATTCTTTTTTAGCAACTGGACGTGGTTTTTTAAAATCTTCTAGTTGTTTGTCAGTGACATAGATTCTAACTACATCCCCTTCTTTGACAACGGCATCTTTTTTAACCCAATGCCCATTGATTTTTATATCCTTCTTCCTAAAAGCTTTGTATATAAAACCAAGAGGAGCATCCGAAAGATATTTCTTAACAAATTTCTCTATTTTTTGTCCTGATGATGATGAATTTACAACGATTTCTTGCATACAAGCTAGATTATAGCATAGCTAAGCAAAAAAACGTTGCACCGCATGAAATAAAAACATATAATCTTCCTTGCCTAAAAAGGCAAAAACGGAGGAATACCCAAGTGGTTGAAGGGGCGGGCTTGGAAAGCTCGTAGTCTCTTAATCGGGAGCTAGGGTTCGAATCCCTATTCCTCCGCCAGCATATAAAATCTGTCCCCAAGAGTGATCTGAGGGGATTTTTATTTATGTCGGAAGTATAAACGTAAATTCGTAAGCATAAATTCAATTCCGTTCGAACCTATTCGAATGGAATCGATTTAGAATTTTATATTCCTAGTTCCACTTCTTTCGGGTTTTACGTTAATGTGCTTATCGATGTTTGGTTTTTATCTATAGAATCCTCTCACCATTACACCAAACTTCTTTAGGTATGCTTTTATAATCAATTAAAAATTCTTCACCTGTTTCTAAATTTTTAAAATCGATTGCATTAAATTCTTCATAACGAGGGTCATCTTCTTCAAAATAAAACCCGTTGTCAGTTTCAAATAAAGTATAAACTCCGCCTTAATTGACTTACCGTTATAAATCAATGTAAAAATTCCATTCTTGTTTTTGTACAAAACAAAGTCAATCAATTTATTAAACCCACACTTTATTTCTTTTTCGTATCTAATAATTCTTTAATTCCTCCTTTTGGGCTAGATAGAACTATATAAACTTTGTTCAATAGATAATGTATTATGCCAACCATTGTCATTTTAAAACAAGTATTCAATGCATATACTTTAAATAATAATCTGTATAATTAGATCCAATATGAAAACAATCAAAGTAGTCGCAGCAGTAATTAGAAAAGATAATCTTATATTCGCTACACAAAGAGGATATGGGGAATTTAAAGACAAATGGGAATTCCCTGGAGGGAAAATAGAAGAAAACGAAACAAAAGAAGAAGCCCTTGCTAGGGAAATAAAAGAAGAATTAAACGCATCAATAAGCATTGATTCTTTTATTAAGCAAATCGAATATGATTATCCCTCTTTCCATTTAGTAATGGATGTCTATTTTTGTCATCTAAATAACCCTCATATTGAACTAATCGAGGCAGAAAATGCTAAATGGTTAAAAATAGAAGAAATATATGATTTAGATTGGCTTCCTGCCGATTTAGAATTGCTTCAATATATAAAATAAGCGATACGTGTATCAATTTATCTCTATTTAAAGATAAATAGTTTATATTATAGAAGATGAAATCCTTAACCAAATTATTTAGGTATGGTCCTGGTCCATCTTCTAGCCATACAATCGCCCCATATAACGCTGCTACATTATTCAAAAAAGAAATAATAAGTATCAAAGGAGCCAAGGCAAAAGTCACTTTATATGGCTCTTTGGCATTGACTGGAATCGGGCATAAAACCAATTTGTCCATAATGGAAGCTTTATCCCCTATACCTTGCGAAGTTAATTTTGATATAAAGTCCACTCCTATTCATCCTTTATTAATAAAGATGGAAGCTTTTGAAAATGATAAAAAGATATTAGAAAGACAATATATATCTCTTGGGGGAGGGGAATTGGTTTGCCTTGAGGATGAAAAGGTAAACGAAAAGGATATCTATCCGTTCAAATCCTTTTCCGATGTCACTAAATTCATGAAAGACAATATCATCAATTCCTTCAAAGATTTTGCTCTCCTTTATGAAAGTAAGGATATCGATGAATATCTTTTTTGGTGTTTAAAAAACATGTTCAAATCTATCGAGGCAGGGTTACAAAAAGAAGGAAAAATACCTACTGGTCCAAACAAAAGGATAAATCTATATAGAAGTGCGAAAGCGATATATGAAGAAGCAAAGCAATTAAATAGAGGTGAAGATAAAAGGACATTATTGTTATCTAGCTATGCCTATGCCGTCGCCGAATCTAATGCTTGCGGGGATAAAGTCATCACTTCTCCTACTTGCGGAAGTAGCGGAATACTCCCTGCCGTACTTTATTATGAATATAAACAAAAAAGAGTATCTCTAACTAAATTAAGGGATTCATTATATGTAGCAGGGTTGATTGGCAACCTAGTTAAGCAAAATGCCTCAATTGCCGGTAGTATTGGAGGATGTCAAGCCGAAGTCGGAACCGCCTCATCAATGGCAGCAGCCGCCTTATGTTACATCAATAATTTATCGATTCACCAAATTGAATATGCATCAGAATGTGCTTTAGAACATTTTTTGGGATTAAGTTGTGATCCTGTGGATGGATATGTGGCCATACCGTGTATTGAAAGAAATGGGATCGGCGCCATAAGAGCATATACTTCATACATGTATGCAAAACACATCGAACCTATTAGAAAAAACATGGTGTCATTTGATGATGTTGTCTTGGCAATGAAATTAACAGGTGATTCTCTTTCTAACGCCTATAAAGAAACATCGCTAGGTGGACTAGCAAAAATATTGAAATAAAAATCTATCTAAAGTTCGGAGGGATTATTTTCTTTTTCATTTTTTGGAATCTCCACTGCCGATTTTAATAACAGCAAGAAGCTCATCGGCCAATAAATCAATATCAAAATCTAATTTATTATTTAAAGAAGATTCAAAGGCCAGCCTAAACAAAGTTCCAGAAAGTACAATAATAGTTTCCTTACTCACAAACGGCATTAAAAGCACAATTTTAGATATATACGATTCTTTGAAAAAATCCATCATTACCTCCCTGTAACCATCTGAAAAAAGAATATTTCTAATCAAGGAGTTCCGTTTTTGAAACATTTTTATAAAAGAAGAAAGAAAAGCCAATGCATCTTCTTTGTCCAATTTCTCCATGGGGACAATTAATTTACTGAATATATACTTAAAATAAGAAATCAAAAAATCTTGTTTGCTCTTAAAATTATAATAGAAAGTTTGCCTTTTATATCCAGTCGCATTGCACAACTCGTCCACACTAAAATTTGTAGAATCGTTATCGGCGATTAATTTATCAAACGCTTTAAAAAAAGCCTTCTTAGAATCATTCATTATTTTACAATATCAAATCAAAGACGACAGTCAACTAAATCATT
>JALEUF010000108.1 GCA_022781015.1 Caryophanales bacterium | reverse complement strand
CCACAGATATCATCGGCCTCGACTCCATGCAATTCAAAATGAGTAATAGATAAAGAAGACAACAAATCCCTAGATAAAGGGAACTGGGTCTTCAATTCCTCTGGGCAAGGTTTCCTATTGGCCTTATAATCGGCGAATTCTTCTTTCCTAAAAGTATGGGAATCACAGTCAAAACCAACGAATATCCCATCATTTTTACCTAATTTGGCTAGTATTTTCAAAATCATGTTACCAAAGGCGAATATAGCGTTGGTAGGTTGGTTGAAACTTGTCCTCATTATGGATTCAGGACCTGCAAAGCTAGTCGCATAGAAAGCCCTGAACAACAAAGAATTCCCGTCGATTACAATTAATTTATCCATTTTTATATCTTCCTTATCTCATCTGCGATGAAATTATTCCTTTTATATGTATCTTTATGCCCTTTTAGTAATATGGTGTTGCCTTCTTTTAATATAGGATAAGCAACATCATAGACATTTGGGAAAAGGGTGAATTCAACTGAAGTCGTGTCGTTATAGACACTTAAGAAAGCCATCCTGCTACCTTTTTTAGTTACGATTGCCTTGACTAAGGAAACTATCCCGACTGTAACAAATTCTTTTTTATTATCTATATCATCTAGGTTAATCGCCTTTTCCTTTTCGATTATCTCTTTTTTATTTTCTAGCAATGAAGAAGACAAAATTACTCCTAGAGCCTCTTTTTCGTATAGAAGGTCATTGACTTTGTCATCCCTAATGGATTTTAATTCAGGATAAGGGAAATCTAAATCTAGCAAACTAGTTCCATCTTCAGCAGCCATCATATCGGCATAATTAATGATATTTGGGGCATTTAGCCTCTTGCTAGGCCTATTTAAAGGGAAGGAGTCGAAACACCCTGCATCGATATATTTTAGGAATGAATCTAGTTTCAACCCATGCCCTTTATTCCTGCAGGCAAAATCAAATAGATTCTTATAAGGCCCATTTTGCTCTCTTTCGAGAACTACTAATCTAGATAAAGAAGTAGAACTAACTAATCCTAGATTAGATAAAGGGAACATTATCTTATTATCTTCTAGAGGCAAGAAATAATTAGCCGCCTTGTTTATATCTGGAGAAAGGAAACTAATCCCCATCCTTTTAGCCTCTAGATAGGCGGATTTGAATTTAGGATCACTAAATGCAAGAGTAGAAAGATAAGCGCTATAGAATTCTTCCTTGTAATAATATTTTAGATAAGCCATCTGGAGCAGAAGTATGGCATAGGATACGGAGTGGGATTTGTTAAATCCATAGGAAGCGAATTTATAAATTTGCTCGAATGTTTTTAAAGCAACTTCCTTGCTATAACCTGAATTTAGGCACCCGTTAATGAACTTGTCTTGCAGCGATTTAAGCTGCAATTGGTCTTTTTTGGAGATGGCACGCCTAAATAAATCGGCCTCGCCAAGGCTAAAAGAAGCCATCTTCATTGCAAGAAGCATAATTTGCTCTTGATAGACAATAATTCCATAGGTAGGGGATAATATTTCTTCTACTTCCTTATTAATATAATAGGTTCTCTCTATGCCTTTCTTTCTTTTTGCATAGGTAGAGATAAATCCCATTGGACCAGGCCTATATAAGGCGATAAGAGCAACTATATCATCAAAAGAAGTTGGCTCTAATATGGAAATTGCATTATTCATGCCCTTTCCTTCAAGTTGGAATATCCCAACAGTCTTATTTTCCCTAACTAATTTTATCGCGTTTTCGTCTTCATAAGGGATATCTTCATAATTAATAGAAATCCCTCTTCTAGACTTGATTAAATCAAGGCAATTATGGATAGTAGTCAAATATCTAATGCCTAATAGATCCATCTTCAGGAAGCCTTGTTTTTCTAATGGGCTTCCTTCAAATGTAATTAGTTCATCCCCATCATTATCTTTGATAGGTACATCATTATATAAAGGCCCCCCATTTAGGATAACTCCAGATGGATGGATGCCTTCTTGGCGGGGAAGACCTTCGATCTTGGATGCTAAAGAGACGATGGATAGGTAATAATTATCTGAATCAACTAGATTCCTAAATTGATTGTTTTTCTTGTAATTCTCTCTTAATGACCATTTGGAATTATTGATAGTCTTTGCGATTAAATCTATTTCCCTAGGTTCAAAATCATATACCCTTCCAATGTCGTGCAAGCTTGCTTTTGGACCCAGGGTCTGTACGACTTGGATATGGGCAACTTTATCATTCCCATATTTCTCTTTTAGATAGGAAATGACTTCTTCTCTTCTAATATCTTCGAAGTCCATATCAATATCAGGCATGCTAGCCCTGCTAGGATTTAAAAATCTTTCGAACAATAACCCATATTTAATTGGATCGGCTTTTACTATCCCCAAGGAGAAAGATACCAACGAACCTGCACTAGATCCTCTTCCTGGACCAACTAGGATTCCTTTTTCTTTAGCCTTCTTGCAATAATCATTAACAATAAGGAAATAATCAGAATATCCCATCTCATCAATTGTTTTCAATTCATAATCAAGCCTAGATTTATATTGCTCGGAGATATTTCCAATTCTAGAAGATAAGCCTTCATATGCTAATTTAGCTAGGTATTCACTAGAAGTTAGATTCAAGTCATTTTCAAAATGAGGAAGTTTGCCACGCTTTTGATAGAAAGAAAAAGAAGTGGATTCGGCTATTCTTTTGCAGCTAAATAGTTCATCTTCATTAAAATAACTCGATAAAATCTCATCTTCTAGGAAGTAAAGGTCCCCTTGAAGTTCTTTATCTTTTAATTTATTT
>JALEUF010000107.1 GCA_022781015.1 Caryophanales bacterium | reverse complement strand
AGCAAAGACATTAAGTCCTCCACCGGTGATAGCGCCAGAAGCACCTTCTGATTTACCACCTTGCAATAGAGAAAGAATAATTATGATTAACGAAACAATGATAAATATGATGTCATACCACTTCATAGCAAAACCCTCCACTAATTAGTGCTAGTAAAGGATAGACTAAAAATCCAAACTTTACAACAACTCAAAATAACTACTTTATTCATTTGAATAAATCTAGAAGGCTATAACCCTTCCTAAAATTCTTATCTAAATAGGCATGGTTCCTATCGACAATGAAGCAACTTACACCTGCGTTTCTAGCGCATTCTTCATCTTGAAGCGAGTCTCCAACATAGCAAACATCCTTATTTGGCTCTACATTCATCAATGAGCAGCCTAATAACAAAGGTTCGGCATTAGGCTTTCCGTTTTTATACATATCATTTCCGATAATCACTTCAAAATAGGATTCCAAATGAAAGAAAGAGAGAACTTTTCTAATATGATCAGATGTATTTCCTGATACAATGCCTATCCTATTTCCATCATTTTTTACTTTATCCAAGACTTCTTTTGTTTCAGGGAATATCTTGATTAAAGATAAAGACTCAGGAGAATCTATTGCAATTCGAACAGCTTTAACAAAAGCAGGCCAATCTTCTTCCTTAATGTTTTTCATTTGCAAAGTCTGAAGTAAAGAATAATGCATGAATTCGTCACATTCTTCATTACTAATATCATTAATCCCAATAGAAGAGAATCCAGCTTTATAAACTGGACGTAATGATAATTTTGTATCAGCTAAAGTTCCATCAAAATCAAATATATAAACCATATATGTACCTACTTATCTAATAATGCTTTTGCTTCAAATAATATATCCCTAAGTTCTGCCGCTCTTTCAAAATCATAAGCTTTAGCGGCATCATTCATTTGTTTTTGTATATCTTTTATCCTAATCTCAAGTTCCTTACGTGAACTCTTTTGGCTAAGTTCGATTATCTTCTTGGTCTCGTCTTCACTATTGGATAATGGAGGTCTAATCTCTTTTACAATCGAAGTTGGGACAATACCATTTTCGTCGTTATATTTCTTTTGAATAGCCCTTCTCCTATTGGTTTCTTCGATTGCCTCTTTCATAGAATCCGAAATGGAATCGGCATACATATTAACGGTGCCATTTACGTTTCTAGCAGCCCTACCAATAATCTGAATCAAAGAACGTGTACTTCTTAAGAATCCTTCTTTGTCGGCATCCAAAATACATATCAAGGATACTTCTGGTATATCAAGGCCCTCTCTAAGCAAATTAATCCCTACGAGCACATCAAACTTGCCCTTCCTTAATTGATATATGATCTCACTTCTTTCTAATGTCTTTGTTTCATTATGGAGATATGTAACCTTTATTCCTTTTTCCTTTAAATATAAAGTAAGGTCTTCTGCCATCTTGATTGTAAGGGTGACAATCATGACCCTTTCATTCTTTTCGATACGTTTTCTAATCTCGAAAATCATGTCATCGACTTGACCTTGTGTTGGCCTAATATTGATACATGGGTCCAATAAACCAGTAGGCCTAATTATTTGTTCCACTACTTCATGATGACATTTTTCTAATTCATAATCACCTGGAGTCGCGGAAGTACAAACTACTGCAGAAGGCATTAAACCCTCGAATTCTTTGAAATTAAGAGGTCTATTATCTAAAGCGGAAGGCAATCTAAAACCATATTCGACTAATGTTTCTTTTCTAGACCTATCTCCATTATACATGCCTCTAACCTGAGGAATGCTTACATGGCTTTCATCAATTAGAAGTAAGAAGTCTTTCGGCATATAATCCATTAAGGTGTATGGCCTTTCTCCAGGATGCCTTCCATCGATATGCCTAGAATAATTCTCAATGCCAGGGCAACGTCCAAATTCCTTCATTGAATCCATGTCCTGCCTAGTTCTATTTTCTAGTCTTTCAGCTTCAAGCAATTTGCCATTATCACGGAAATACTTAAGTCTTTCATCTAATTCAATAGAAATAGTATTGCAGGCTGCTTCTATACGCTTTCTAGTCGAAGCATGATCATAGGCAGGGAAAATAGGATAGGTCGCATAACTTCTTTCTATATTTCCGGTAACTGTATTTATTTGATGAATAGATTCAACTTCATCTCCAAAGCAATCGATTCTAATAAAATAATCATGTGTTGCAGGAGCAATATCTATAACATCGCCATGCACCCTAAAAGTGCCTGGCTTCAATTCGAGATTATTTCTAGTATATTGGGCATCTATTAAATGTCTAAATAAGTCAGCTCTATCTAATGTTTCATTTGCCCTAATTTCAAATATCAATCCTTTATATTCGTTAGGATCTGAAAGGCCATAAATTGAAGCAACAGAAGAAATAACAATCGTATCACTCCTAGAAAGAACCGAGTTCATCGCACTAGTTCTCATCATGTCGATTTCTTCGTTCATAACTGCATTTTTATCTATATATGTATCAGATTTAGGGATATAGGCTTCAGGTTGATAGAAATCAAAGTTGGATATAAAGTATTCGACTCTATTCTCAGGAAATAATTCCTTAAA
>JALEUF010000037.1 GCA_022781015.1 Caryophanales bacterium | reverse complement strand
AGGGAAGCGTAGGTGATCTTGTTTTAAATGCAAAATGGAATGATGGGAATGGATATGTCATAACTTTTGATCCAAATGGAGGAGAATTATTATCAGAGAGTCGTACTGTCAAATTTGGTTCTCCATATACTTTGCCTGAACCTACTAAATATGGATTCGGATTTATAGGTTGGTATAACGGAGAAGAAAAAATTGAAAATGAAGGCATATGGAATATTGCTTCTAATGTAACTTTAGTAGCCAAGTGGAACGATGGGAATACCTATACTTTGACTCTAAATACAGATGGAGGAGATCTAGAACAAACTGAATACCAAATAAAATTCAATACATCATATACATTACCTATTCCTTCTAAAACTGGATATAGCTTTGTTGGCTGGTATAAAGACAATAAGCTTATGGAAAATGAAGGGGTTTGGAACGTAGATAAAAACCAAACTTTCGTCGCAAAATGGAAAGCAAATGAATATAAAGTAACTCTAGACCCAAATGGAGGAGAAGTTAGCCAAACTAACTTTGATGTCAGATTTGGTCTCTCCGCCAACTTCCCAGATCCAGTAAAAGAAGGATATACCTTTGAAGGTTGGTATTACGGGGAAACTAGAATCTATAGTAACCGTATTTGGAAAATAGCAGATAACGTCACTTTAATTGCAAAATGGAAAGCCAATAGAAATGCCTTAAGCGTATTTTCTATGGATGCAGAAAGAGGGGCTACTACTATTGTTTCTGGAAACGGACTTACCGATGAAGAAATAACAGTAAAAGCAACTCCTTATGAAGGATACTTATTTTATGGTTGGTACCGTGATGGGCTTACTTTTGAAAGTGAAGAAGCAACATATACATTCATAATGCCTGCTGCTGATGTTAATTTGCAGGCGAGATTTTTAACCCAAGCCGAAATAAATGCTGAAAAATTAAAGAATTTTGCAATGAAGCCAGTTATTTCTACCGATAGCACCAAATTAACTTATGGATTATATCCTCAAAGTTATGTAAATAATGAAGGCCTTATATCAAAATTAGATAGCCTTACTGAAACTAGGCCTAATGATTGGTATCTATTTAATAAGCAATATTATACAAAAATAGTCGCATCCCCTTGTTCAGATAACTATACATTCTCAAATGGAGATTCAATAGAAGAGGGAAAGTCTTATTGGTTTAAATGTGAGCCTATTAGCTGGGACATAATACAAACTACTGCAGGAGAAAGAACAGTAATAACTTCTTCTCTTCTTGATGCGAAAGAATACCATGGGTCCACTGAAACTAGAAAAGTCGATGGGTTTAATGTATATCCAAATAATTATCAACATAGCGATATTCGTAAATGGTTAATTAATGATTTCTATAATACTGCCTTTAAATTTAATAACTCCTATATAAAAGAAACAGTTGTTGATAATTCACCTGATTCTGCAGGTCTAAAAGATGATAGATTAACCTGTGGGGATACTAATGACAAAGTATTCTTATTAAGCTACAAAGATTATAAAAACATAAATTACGGTTTCCCTGATACAGCTACTGCTGAAGCAATAGCAAGAAGATGAAAGCCAACTGACTTTGCTAAAGCTAGAGGGGCTTATTACCTTACAACCCAACAGGCTTGGTCTTATGGATACGGTACATATTGGACACGTTCCCCATCTGATTACGATGCTTTTGCAAGAATGTTGAGATTCGTTGATTCTGATGGGAGATTATTGAATTCAGGTGACGTGCTTACAAAAAGCTATTGTCCGCGTCCTGCGATGGTTTTAAAAGCAAACTGATATAAACTGCATCGCAATTTAGAGTAGGTCTTAACGTACTTAACACACTTAACGTACTTAACAGAATTAACAAAATTCAAAATATAACGTACTTAACAAACTTAACAAAAAATATTGTGTTTCTTTGATGTCAGAAATTATTTTTCTAATACATTGCCAAGATAATCAATAACATACTTTCTCTTGATATTATCGTGATATTTTTGATTTTGATATGTCCTTAAGCAAGAATAGCAAGAAGAGTCACCTTCATCGCCTCCACAATGACAAGATTTAGCTATCTTATAAGCAGTTACTAAAACTTTATTTAGGATAACTTCATCATTCAAACGTTTTACATACCCTGCGCCACCAGGTGTTTTATCATAAAGAATATAAGAAAAATTAACACTATTCCCTGCTCGATATTGAAGACAGCCAGATACTTCGCCATATTCAATATCAAGCACCCTTGAAACGGCTAATATAATTGCCTGTAAAATTGAATAAGCCTCAAATCTAGGCTCTTCAAGTGAAAGCAAAGGAGCATCAATGCAAATGCGAACTACATCGGTTTTAAAATGATACCCTAAAGAATAATGTTCCAATCTATGGCAGCTACATTTTCTTCCAATCGGAGTCTTGTGGTCTTCTTCCCTGACGATTACATTTTTAATTTTTATATCAAACAAATCTGCTTCTTCAGCATAACCGCACTCTGGGCAAACTAAGAAATCTTGTTTGTTCAATATGACCATTGGTCCATTATTTATCAAAGCAATATTAACCTTTGTTTTGTTAATCAAATATGTTGTCTCGGGTATTTTTTCATCATAACTAACAAAAGCAGCTTCTGATCTATAATTACGTTCAGGTTTAATTAGGGAAGGTTTTCTTACGTCCTTGTCTGCAATAAAACCGAATTCCGGAACGATAAAAGTATGTACGTCTCTTATATCAAGAGGATTTTTGCATTGCTTACAAACGCATTGTTCATTTTCTTCATGGGTTCTATGAATTTCCACATTCAAAGTATTGCAATGTGGACATTCAATATAATCGTAAGACCTCCACACCTTTTCAGGAACCGTTTGTATATAACGGCTAGTTATTAATTTGCCATTAGCTACTATTTCACATCCAGGGGCATATTCTGATATGGCAGCCCCCAAATCACGTGAAAGATCTAACCCTATGATATCATCGCTACTGCTAGTCCAATAATTAGGTTTCAAAGCTACTGTATCGACTGGAAATCCATATTTTGGAAGGATATTATTTCTCGATAAGAAAGATATTATCTCTTCCGATTCATATGTGCTTATTCTCATCTGTAGATACTTTATATCTTCAGGTCTAGAGGCTTTAGCCTTCTTTAATTCGCTTTCTAATGTATTGATATCTTTTTCATACAATTCACGAACCTTATCAAAGTTAGGATAGTTTTCTTTAGGCTCACCATATAAATAATCGAGCCAGCCAAAGTTATCTAAAGAATATTTAATTCTTAAGGAATGTGGAAATGCTTCCAAAAGGAAATCTCTTAAATCATTCGGATAAGAATATAAATAATCCTTAAATGCTAAGAATCCTGATTGACCATCCACTTCTTTCATGAATGTGGCGACATTATTGAAATACTCTGGATATTTCTTAAAGAAGAATGATAAAGCGCTTGAATAAATATGACGGATGCCAATCTTTTCATTTTCGATATTAAAGTGAGGCGGTTCGATTAAACCATCAATCATTGCTTCTGGATGGGCAAAATAGTTAAAATCATGGTTTGATTTATTGCAAAAAGTCAACGCGAAAGCCGCTGATTTTGCACTTCTTCCAGCTCGCCCGGCTCTTTGAGCATAATTAGATGGAGACGGAGGCATGTTACGCATGAATACAGTTTCTAGTTCGCCAACGTCTACACCCATTTCAAAAGTTGTAGAGCAACTTAAAACATCTAATTCCTGATTCTTAAATAAGTTTTGATAGAAATAGCCTTCTTCTTTATTTAATTGAGCCGTATGTTCAACAATGCGTAATGGAGTTGGCTCTAATTCGTGATAAAGGCAGTAATAATGATCGTGGCATTCTTCTTTTTTAACATCTACTTCATGCAAATGACCATCACAGTGAAAAGAAGGGCAAACTCCCCTAACATTAGATTGAGTTAACCTTTGACACTTATCACAACGATACCACTTAACCGGATTAATTATTCTAAGTGAATCGGAAGAGACTTTATAACCACTCTTATTTTGCTTCAAAATATTTTGGCTCTTCGCTTTCGCCCAGCACCAGGAAACCATCAAAGCCCTGTTCTTCCAGACGGTTTAAGAATTTACCCAATTTCTTTGGCTTGATATAAGCGCTTGCTTCCACACCCTGCTCACGCAGTTTGTCGGTCATGCGTACTGCCTGCAAACCTTCATCTTCGTTGCAGATAACTGCAATCCGTT
>JALEUF010000063.1 GCA_022781015.1 Caryophanales bacterium | reverse complement strand
AACTCTAGATGCTGCGCTTAATTTCTATAAGAAGGGAAATAAATTATTTGTAGGCGTCTGCCCATCTGGCAATTTTCTAGGTTCAAAGATAATAGTCACCTCAAACGGAAAGGAATTATTTAGCAAGAAAGTCGATTTATTAATTGAAGACCCTTATATCGATGAATTTGATTTTGATGGGGATATCAAATTAATTGAAGTATTTGTTAAAGATAAAAACAATAAAGAACTTGTCGCTTTCAGGAACAATCTAAAGGAACACGAACCAATAAAACCAAGGCCGATTTCTCCGCGCCCAAAAGATATAAAGACAAACGAAGAATTATATTTACATGGATATCATCTATATCAATATAACCACTTCGCATATAAGGCAACTGATTATCTAGAAGAAGCCTTAAGAAGGGATCCTACTGATTATAGATGCAATGAAGCAATGGGTGATATTTGTCTAGATAACGCTAGATTTGATTTGGCTAAGCAATATTATTCAAAGGCTATAGAAAAAGCTTGCTTAAGAGATGCCAATCCAAAGAATGCATCTTGCTATTATGGAAGAGGCGTTGCCAATAGATATCTAGGGTTGGATTTAGAAGCAGAAAATGATTTCTATAAAGCCGTCTGGCAATATGGGACACGTTCTTGCTCTTATTATGCTTTGGCGGGTTTAGCGTCTAAAAAAAGCGATAAAGAAGAAGCTATAAGATTATTAGAATTATCCTTAGAAACAAATGCTAAAAACCCTCTTGCTATATATATGCTAGGCCTACTAAAAGATGATTCTAAAGTAGAAGAGAAAGTTAATGAAATAGACCCATTATTCTTTAATGGCAACGATATTAAGAGAACTTTGATAATAGTTAGGGAATTACTTAATTTTGGAATGTTAGATCTCTCTATTGAATATTTAGAGAAATCTAATAAGAACCCACTTGTCTATTATTATTTAGCCTATGTTCATAAACTTAAAAACGATGGAGAAGAAACTAGATATATCGATATGGCTGAAAATGCAGATCCATATCATTGCTTCCCTAATGATGATTTCGATGTAATTGTCTTAAAATCCGCTTCAACTCCTATGGCTAATTACTACATGGGGTGCCTATATTACCATCGTGATCAATATGAATTAGCGGCTTCCTTATTCGAAAAGGTTAATGAAAAGATTACTTATTATCCATCATTAAGGAATCTCTCTCTTGCTTATTTTGACCATCTAAACAAGAAAGAAGAAGCTTATATCTTATTAAAGGAAGCATTCGAACTTTCTAGAAACGGAAGAGTCTTCTATGAGCTAGTAATGATGGAAGCAAGCTTGAATATCCCTCTAGAAGATAGGGTAAAATTCATTGAATCCAATTTGGATGTAGCTAGTTCTAGGGATGATGTTTTAACTAAATATATTTCTTATCTAGTTGATTTAAAACAATATGAAAAAGCTATTTCTATGTTAAAGACACATAGTTTCCATACTTATGAAGGTGGAGAAGGCAACTTAACCTCTCTTCACTCAAACCTATATTTCTTGTTAGGCAATGATGAATTTAATAAAGGCAATTACCAAAAGGCTAAAGAATATTATCTAATCGGCCTAGATTATCCATTGAATTATCATGAAACTATTACCCTGCATGCGGATAATTCTCACCTTTATTACAAATTGGCATTAGTTAGTAAAGAACTAGGTGAAACTAGTAAGATGAATGAATATCTGGAAAAAGGAATTTCTTCCTTGGCGTGTCCAAATCCAAATTTCTATTTTGCTGCTAAATGTTATGAACTTCTTAATAGAAAAGAGGAAGCAAAAGCTAAATTAGAGGCTTTATATGAAGCGGGCAAGGATTTATATGACAATAGAGATTTAGATTCTTATTTTGGTGTCGGGGCTCCAACTAGACTTCCATTTGCCTATGATATCGATAGGGTCAATACGATTAAATCTCTTGAACTAGAAATATTTGCTTTATTAGGAGAAGGGAAAACTAAAGAAGCTGAGGAAAAGAAGAAAGAACTAAGAAAACTAGACTTGTCTTCAATTGCGCTTACTCTAACTTCAAACATCTAAGTAAAATAAAAGGCTTAACCCGTGTAGTTAATTTCTACTTGGTTAAGCCTTTTTAATATTTAATCTGGAATTTAATTCGATATTGATATGGGGTTGTATCTAGGTATTTTTTAAACATCCTTATCAATACCTGTGAATCTAATAGACCTACCGCTGTTGCTATTTCAGAAACGCTTGAATCGGTTTGGATTAATAGTTGCTGCGCTTTCTTTAGTCGTTTCTTTGCTACATATTGGCCAATAGGCATTCCTAGGCATTCCTTGAATTTCTTTTCTAGATGGAATTTAGACAAACCTACTTGTTCTGATATTTCATCTAGAGTCAATTTGGAATCTAGATTATCTTTTATGTATTCAGTCGCCCTTCTAACCGTTTCAGGGGCGTAAGTTATATAGTTAGACATGTTATGCACATGCTTTCTTAACCTAAGCATCAATTCATAAATCTTTTCCGATGCTTCATATTCATCGAACTTCTTTTCATCTATTGATTTGTGTATTCCTTTTATTGTTGGGACAAATCCAATTGAATCATTAGGAATTTTTATGATGTTTCCGGTCGTGTTATAAACATAATCAAGGAAAGATTCTAGAGCTGGGCTTTGAAGGTGGATATATATCAAAGTCATCCCATCTTTATCAGTCCACATTTCATGTTCATCCATACAGTTGATAAAGATTAGATCATCCTTTTTGAACTCATTTATCTTGTTATGGTATTTGATATAGCCATGCCCCTTAATGCAATAGGTAAACATATAGGAATTATGTTCACTTCTTTTTAGATAATGGTTCCTTCCGTCTTCTTCATAACCGGTGAATATAATGCGGTAAAAAAGGCCACTTCTATCCCTATCAACAGAGACTCTGTATAACTTATAATTTGGCGAGAAATCGCGATTTAGCACTGCTTTCATAAACAATAATTAATAATTTGATAACTTGATATTAAACTTAAAAATAATTATAGAAAAGATAAAGAATATTAGAATTTATCCGTAAATTATTTGTTTTTCATATATTTTAATAATGAATAAGAAACCGATGCTTATAGCAAAGATTAAAAATAAAAGAATAATTCTTTTAGAGTTTGGCTTTTTGCGTTTATTAAAGGAATCTAAAATTATGGTAACAAAAAAGAAAGTGGGAATATTATGAAAAAATCACTTATTCGCTTTTTGGGGTTAGCTTTTCTTGGAGCTGCCCTGGCCTTGCCTAATTCCAACGCTTCTTTAACTCTTGCCGAAGGTGAAGTCGACACCGAACATAGTTATAACCTATCGTTCTATGATGACTTTAATGGCGAACTTAAAGATGGATGGTCTTATGCTAAAGGAGGATCTGCCTACACGTATGCTGATGGAGATCTAACCAAGTTTGGCTGGTTATTTAACGGTCAAGACCACATCCAATATAAAAGACATAACAATCCTAGCGATTTTGGTAAGTTCCTTTATGGCGACTCTTCTTCTAAGAATTATGTTTTCGAGGTCAAAGTAAGAGCTGATACCAATATGACATCTAAACAATATATGGATGCCTATCCTTCAGAATTAGAAAAACATTTGACAATAAATTCAATGATTCCTTTCTTTGTTCAAAACGAACAACCTGAATCTGCCCACCATACTTTTAAAGGCAGAGGCATTTGCTTTACTAATTATGCGATTGGTTTCTGGGAGTATGGGGCTGAATCTAATGGCTGGGCTAGCACGGTTAGACTTCCTGCTACAATGGGCGATAGCTTCACCTGGGCTGATTGGCATACAGTCAGGGTTATGGCCAATGACAACCAATGCACCCTTTTTATTGATGGAAAATCAATTTTGACCACTGCGCAAGCCAGTTTCAAAAGATCGCCAAATACTAATGGGTCCTGCGGATTTGCTGCAAATATTGGCACGGGATATGATTCGTTGCATTACGATGACTTCAAATACTATGAAGCTAATCCTAATTTTAAAAAGACCGTTGTGCCTACCTCTACTTTCGATTTCTTAGATGATAAGAAAGTTACTAAGACCAATTCGAAAATGACATATCAAAAGTATGGGGATACAAAAAGAATTGTCGACGCTAAGACTACTGGTGGAGTTTACGGAACCCAACTATCAACTATTAATCAAACATATGATTCTTTTGATATGGATGTTGCTGTTAGCTTAGAGAGCCAATTTGCTCTTAAAGACACAACGCCAGCTGATAAAACTACTAAAAATATAAGAACCTCTGACCAATCTGGTATTGTCATTGGATCTGGGAACGCAAATATAAATAGCAATTATTTTGTTATTCGTACTCAATTAGTCCATTCAAATACCGCTTATGTCAATAAGTCTTATGTTGCCTTCGATAAAGTCACCAAGTTAAATGGAAAAGTCGTTGGTAAATACACTGCCGGGGCCAATTTTGCTACTGTAGAAGGAACCAGCCCTTATCTAAGAATAAGCCTTAAGAACAGCATGGTTACTGTTAGCGTCTTTGCTAATAAGGCCGCTTATGAAGCAGGAACTGTTGCAGGAACTTCTCAATTAGATATAAGTTCAGGCGATGGGAGACATTTTGGATTAAGAGCCAATACTGGTGGAGATACTCCAAGGTATATCTCTGACTTCGAAATATTATCATTCACTACTTCTGATAAAGGAGCGATTGAATATCCATCTAATTCAGTCATTATTGCCAAAGAACCAGCAAGTGGACCATACACAGTTTCTATTCCAACATTAACTAACGGAGTCATTAAAGATGGCGGAACTGTATTAACTTCTGATATTTCAATGGATGCCCATTCGAGCAAGAAGCTAGACATTGTTCCTAACGAAGGTTATTCGATTGCCAATGTTGTTGTTAATGGCAAGAACATCGGACCTGCTAAGCAAGTAGTTATCGATAACATCACTAGAAATACTTCTATTGAAGTTACATTTACCTCCGAAAAAGCAATTGATGTCTATTTGATTGCTGGTCAATCTAATGCTGCCGGCCAAACTCCAATTAATGGTTTATACAATGGCTACACTTATGGCGGAAGCGTTGATAATGAAAAAGTAAAAGAATACGAAAACGGCTATAAGAATATCTTCTATTATGGCGCTACTAAATTAAACGATCCTTCTAAGGGCAACATGGAATTTGATGTTGTTCGTGCTGGAGAAGGTACTGCTGCTGCCTATATGGGTCCTGAACTAGGATTTGGTGAATATGCTTCTCCAATACTAGAGAAGGCAAATAAACAAGCTGCTATTATCAAATATGCAGTTGGTGCTACTGGATTTGCAAATTCTACTAGTGATGTCTGCAATGCCTATGGTAACTGGCTATCCACTACTTCGTTAGAAGAAGAAGCCGATAACCTAGTTGCAAAATCTGGTCTTCTATATACAAATCTATTATCAATTATAGAATCTGGATTAAGAGATTTAATTGACCGTGGATTCACTCCTGTTATTAAAGGATTCATGTGGTTTCAAGGATGTGCCGATGCTGGCAGTAAGACTATTGCATCAATGTATGCACACCATCTAACTAATTTAATTAATGATTTAAGAAACGATATTGCTTCTATCGAAACTAAGTTAGCAATGCAACACGGCAAGGTTGAAACTGCTGTTGCTAAAATTAATGACAACTTAATTAAAGCCGACTACGAAGATATAGTTAGGGAACAAATCCAATTAGTATCTGAGACTGTTGATGATGTTCGTGTTATTGATACAAAGGGAATGGTAGTTCCAAATCCTGAAGACAATAATGATCCATGGCATTTCTCTAGCAAAGATATACTCGAAGTTGGACGTATGTTTGCTCAAGTATTGCTAGAAGAAAATGGATATGTCACTCCTGAAACATTTACAGTTACCTTCGATACTATTGGAGGAAGTGAAATTGCTCCTATTACTTTAAAGAAATGGGAATCATTAACTCTTCCGGAAGCCCCAACCAAAGAAGGATATACATTCATTAAATGGGTGGTTGATGGAACTGGTGAAGAATTGAATTATAAAGATTTCTCTATTACTTCTAACATCACCTTAAAAGCGGTTTATGAAATGGAGCCGGGTTATAAAGCCTATGTCGATTTCATTAATTTAGTTAGAGAAATCCTTAAGGTTGAAGAAGGAACTATAACTAAGCCAACGGCTGAACAATGGACTGCCTTAAAAACTGCTTATGAAGCAATTCCAACCGAAGCTAAAGAAGCTTTAAAGACTAACACTGCTGCTTCTAATGGAAGCGATGAACAAGTTGCTTTATATCTATATGATGAAGTATTAAAGAAATATGGAACTAAAGAATTTGAAAACTTCATGGATAGAGAAGTTAAATCTGATCCAATTCCAGATACCTCTTCTTCCTCTGCTCCAACTTCTTCATCTTCTAGTTCTGTCTCCTCTAGTAAAGAAGAAACCCCAACCACTTCTGAAACTAGCACTTCTAGCAAGGGCGGATGCGGAGGAGCTATTGTCTCTAGCTTAATTGGCGGAGTTGCTCTTCTTGGTGCCGCTATTGTTATTGCTGCTACTAGAAAAAGAAAAGAATAATAAATAACTATTATTTGATTAACTAGCCTTGCCTAAACCGCAGGGCTTTTTAACAATTTATGCTAATGTAGATATATTTCTTGCTGCAAGGATAAGACAACGGTTTTTAATAATGTGAATTTTGCTTTTTGCGATAAAACGTGGTTTTATTCTGAATAATTTAATAAAAAATAATAATTTCTTTTACTTTTGCTTTGATATTTTTGGCTTTGACAAAAACAAAAAATGATAATTTTCTACTAATGCTATATATTGAAGATTACTCGACAAAAAAGGAAAATTTATAATATCTAGAAATGTTGGCTTTTAGCCAATTGAGGTAATTTATGAAAAAATGGAAATTAATCTCCTGTTTATGCTTATTAGGAGCCGCTACTCTTGCTTCTTGTGGTGGAAGCGGTGAAGAAGATCCGATTAAGTTTTTTGGCTGGGGTTCTGCTGAAGAGCAAGAAAACTTCCAAATCATGATTAATAATTTCATGGAAGATAATCCTGGTGTAAGAGTCAAATATGAAGCCGTCAGTGCAACCAATTATTCTAAATTGCTTCAAAACAAATCAAAGAATCTTCCAGATGTTTTCTATATGCCTGATTATGACTTCCTTCAATGGGTTAGTGCCGGAAAGCTTCTAGATCTTTCTGAATATGTTACCGAAGATGATTTAAAAGACATTTGGCCAGTTGCCAAGACAATGTTTAGATATGATTCTGAGACCAAACAACTTGGAAAAGGCGACGCTCTATATGGGCTTGCTAAAGATTTGGGTCCTTATAGCCTTGTTTATAACAAGACTGCGATGCTTAATATTATCAAAACCAAGAAATTAACTGGCAAAGACGGTAAAGAGCTTCAACTTCCAAGTGCGACTGATCCAATGAGTTGGGCTGAATTTGTTGAATATTTCTCAAAATTCAAAGATAACGAATATAACGCTTATCCTCTTGGCTATTATGAGCCAATGCATGCTGTATATTCTAATAATGCCGATTTCTGGAGCGAAGATACTAGGACATCTGCTATCAATACCAAAAACTTCAAAGATGCAATTCAATGGATCGCCGATTTGAGCTTAAAACACGGAATTGCTCCTAATGCCAAAGAAGCCAAATCAAGCAATGGTTATCAAAGATTCCTTAATCAAAAGTGTTTAGTTACATTCATGGGCCCTTGGGATCAAAAAGCGTATTGGAATTCAATTGATTTCGATTTTGATATCATGCCTACACCATATGGAACTGCCACTGGAGCAAAATCCACTTCTTGGATTGGCTCTGTTGCCATTAGCTGTCGTAAATTCAACAAGAATGAAACTAAAAGAAAAGAAGAATCTATTCGTTTGGCCAAATATCTAACTCTAGGAGAAAAGTGTGCCAGACTTAATTATCAATTAGGACAAGCTATGCCTAATTTAATGAGCATGGCCAAGACCGATTGGATCAATAATGTCGGATTAGAAGGAAGGCAAACCCTCCCAGAACATAAGAATGTCTGGCTAGATATTACAACTGGAAATGACAAGGTTACTTATCATAACCGCGCTAGATACTATCTATATTACAATTCTTCCTATGATGATTTGATTAGCAATATTGCCGATAATGTAAACACGGGCTTAAAAAGCGCTTCTGAATATCTAG
>JALEUF010000158.1 GCA_022781015.1 Caryophanales bacterium | reverse complement strand
AGGAATTCTTCAATCGTAGGCTTTCCTTTAACCATGTCATCGGTAATATGGTGAACCCTAGTTGAATCATCGCTAATATGCATTTCTGGGTCGATATATTGATTTAATCTATCAACTACACGCCCGTTTTCAACGATGATTCCGCCTATTTCGATAATCTTGTCATATCTAGCAGAAAGACCAGTGGTTTCGGTATCGAACACACAATATCTAGCGCTCTTTAAGGGGATATTTGCAGGGTTAAAGATATATTTTTGGCGCAAATCAACCATATATAATTCGCTACCATAAATCATCTTTAAGCCATATTTTTTAGCAGCAGCTTGAGCTGCTGGGAAGGCTTGGACAACCCCGTGATCAGTAACCGCTATTGCATCCATTCCCATGTTTTTAGCAGTCGCACAATATTTATCCATCGTGCAGACGGCATCCATATTTGATAAGTTTGTATGCAAATGTAATTCGACTCTTTTTTCGGGATATGGATCGGTTCTAAGTTCGGCTGGAGGAAGCACATCAATATAATGGGCATTGATAACTTTTGATGAAGTAAATTTATCTATCATCAAAGCTCCCCTTACCCTAATTCTAGTGCCTATTCCTTTTTCGGCATATTTAGTTAATTCTTCTGCTTTTAAGGATTTTGATTCCCAAGCCTTGACATTAATCGCATTTGAAGAGTCATATATCCCTAATGTAGCAGATATTTTAGAAGTCTTAGTCATCCTAGAACTACCTTCAAAGATAGTCCCGACAACATCAACGTTGCATAAAGGAGCCCTAAATAAATCGTCTAAATTATCATAAGGATGGTAATCGCCTTTCTTCCAAGTACGCTGGAATTCTCTTTCTTCCTTCATCTTGGCTAGATTTCTATCCATTTCCTCAATAAGAGCAGCCTCACCTTCATCCATTTCCTTTTTAGGCTCTTCCTTTACCTCTTTAGTTTCAACATCAGGTTCTTCTATAACAACTTCTTTAGAAGATTCTTCCATACAGTAATTTTCTTCATTAACTTGAATTTTTTCTTTAATAACTACAGGGGCCTCTTCTTTTTGCTTATTTTCATTTCTAACTTCTACTTTATATGGATAAGAAACAAATTCTAGTAAAGAAGAGAAAGATGTAGCAAGTTCTTTTATCTCTTTATCATCGTTATTAGCAATAAATATCAAAGATCCATCTTTAATTTCATAAATTGGATCAGATATCCCAAAAAAAGAAACGGATAGATAACCCTTAAGCAAAGAAGAAACATCTTCATCATTAATAGAAGGATACTCGAATTCAAGGGAATAAGGATAACTTACGTTGCCTAAAGCCATGACAAATTTTTCAAGCAAGTCATATCTCCAAGGACTATCCTTTTTAATAGTCATATTTACTTGCTTTGGATTTTTTAAATCCATCTTAATGGAGGCAAAATCCATATCAAAAAGAGATGCTTCATCTGCAAAACCGATAGAATTGAAGAACCTCAACATCTTCTTTTGCATATGAACTACCTCCTTTAAATAATCGAAATAATATCTTTAATAGTAACTGCTATCATTAATCCAAATAGTAACACAAATCCAACAATAGACATTATGGATTGTGCTTTTGCAGGGACTTTCTTTTTAGTTATAGCTTCAGCTGCCGTAACTACTAATGCCCATCCATCTAAAGCCGGGAAAGGCAACAAATTGAAGAAAGCGAGATTAATAGAAATTAGTCCTGCGAAGAAGAATATATTGGCAGCGCCTCCGCTAGATTGGATTGAAGGAAGTGCTGCTGTCATTCCTACAATTCCCGAAATATTCTTGAATCCATCTTTAGTAAACAAGGAAGCAAATCCTTGTACGACAGCCCCACAAGCCCTAGGGACATCATTGCTCCACTTCTTCCAGGCCCTATTCCAGCCAAGCCACTGCTCAATTTTAGAAATAGAAACATTAGAGGCAGCTATTTTCTTATCTTGGACATTTAATTTTATTTCTGGGCGAATCAAATCTTTTCTTCTAATTAATTCGCTTCCGCTTTCTTCATCTAAAGTAACAGGAACTAAAGGCAAGGTGAAACTAACTTCAACTCCATCGCTAGAATTAGCAAAATCATAGGCGGTAACAGATAAATCGGGCAAAGCCGTAATGCCATATTCAGAATATGTATCGATTATCTTTTGTTCATTTTCATCTACCTTTGTCTTTACTGGATAGAAAAGAATAGAAGAAGACAAATCATGATCTTTTAATAAAGTGGAAGGATAATAAGTAACTACATATTTATTTGGATTGCCGCTAATCGTTGCATCGCTAGATAATATTATGGTTTGGTTTGAATTTATCGAGGCCGGGAAAAGAAGATAATAGTCTTCCTTTTTATAATCTAGTCCTTTCGAAGAGATTTCATTATCAATATAGGAAGAGATATATTCAGGATAGCTAGCCTTGGCAAATACGCTATTAGTTATTTCGCTAGTTAATGGGGTTTCTAGTTTACCTTGGTAAGCAAAATAATATTGAGGGAAGGCAATATCGGAAACAAATATCAAGACTAATCCCAATATGAAGTTTAAGACAACCCCCGCCACTAATATCAATGCTTTTTTCCATTTGGCAACAGATTCTAAGGAACGTTCGGCTGGAGGTTCTTCAAATCCATCAGGAACCGCTCCAGGTTCTCCATACATCGAGCAATATCCTCCAAGAGGAATTACTCTAAGGGAGAAATAAGTCTCGCCTTTTTTCCTTTTCTTATGGATTAAGGCAGGGCCAAACCCAATCGAATATTCAAAACAATAAACATTAAAAGCCTTTGCCATGCCAAAGTGTCCTGCTTCATGGATAGAAACAAGCAATCCTAAAATCAATATTATTTCAAGGATAGAAACAACTATCGATAGAAAATTATTAGATGCTAATACATTCATTTTTTCTTACTCCTAACTAAATTTTTTACAAACTTCCTAGTTTCCTTATCTATTTTGACTACCTCTTCTATAGAAGGGTTTGGATTAAAAGGAATACTAGACAAACAAGAAGATACTATATCTTCGATATCTAGGAAACTAATATTATTATCTAGGAAGGCATAGATTGCTTCTTCATTAGATGCATTTAGTACCGTCGTGGCACTCCCTCCTTTAGAATAAGCATCCAAACAAATTGGGACAGCGATGAATCTATTTGGATCGAATTTATGGAAATGGCATCCTTCAATATCTTCCATTTTAGCTACATGGGTCGGCTGAAATTCAATTTTTCCTTCAAAAAGAGCATATTCGATTGGCCCATGCATATCAGGATTAGAAACGTCGGCAAGGAAGCTTCCATCATTTAATTCGATTAAAGAATGGACCTTGCTTTCATCATGAAGAACAACCTTAATTCTATCTAAAGGATAATCATAAAGCCATTTGGCTTCTATAATTTCAAACCCCTTATTCATCATTGTTGCTGAGTCAATAGAAATCTTCGCACCCATATGCCAAGTCGGATGTGCTAAGGCTTCTTTTGGAGTAACTTCTTTTAGTTCTTCTCTTCTTTTATTTCTAAAAGGTCCACCAGATCCAGTTATCCAGATATTTTTAACTTCACTTGGAGAAACACAAGATAATAATTTAGCAATCGCGACATGTTCAGAATCAATTGGATATAATTTGCCATATCCATTATTTAATAAATCAAAAACGAACTTGCCACCCACTACTAAAGATTCTTTATTCGCTAAACATAAAATCTTGTTTAGCTTTAAAGTTTCTATTGAAGGAAGTAGACCTGCAAATCCTACTAAAGCATTAATAACCATGTCACAAGGAGTCGCATTTATTAATTCTAATAAACCCTTATCCCCATGATAAAAACGAATACATGGGTAAGCTCTTTTTGCTTCTAGGTAATCTTTTTCTTCTTGTAAGCAAACATATTCAATAGATTTGAATTTATCTAGAATCGGACCAAGTTTATTGACTTGATGGCCAATAGAAATACCTTTTAAAGAAAATCTACCAGGGTTAGCAAAAATTATATCAAGGCTTTGGGTTCCTATCGAGCCACTTGCCCCAAGCAAAAGGACATTCTTCATATAAAGAAATTCCATCCATTCGCGATAAAGACAACTAACAAGGAAGCAAAAATAGCACAGAAGCTTAAGGAATCGACTCTATCCAAGACTCCTCCATGAGCTTTTAATAAAGTTCCATAATCCTTGATATTGAAATGTCTTTTAATTAAAGAGAAAGTAAAATCTCCTAAATCTCCAACTAAAGGAAGGGTAAATGATAATAAGACTATCCACCACCAATCTTTGCTGAAATTGAATATAGCAACAGAAGGTAACATCGAATAGCCGAAATAATCAGCAAGTATAACAAAGGCAAAGCCACTTAAGCCGCCTAATAGCCACCCGCCAAAGAATCCTTCCCAAGTCTTATGGGGAGAGATTCTTTCATTCATATGATGCTTGCCAAAGAACATTCCGACAAAATAAGCAAATGTATCATTCATGATGCAGGTAAAGACAACAAAAATAAAGAATACGGCTGATCCCCAATATTTGAATACACCTGCTTTAGTATCAAAACCAGCATCAAATGTCTGGAAAGCATAGAAAGGATAGAACCTAATAAATAATAAAGCCTGGAAACCAATTCCAATGAAAATAGACATGCCAAATAAATACATGATGTCATTAAAATCAAATTCCTTATGTATTATCCCGATCAAGCAATAAGAAAAGAAAGAGATAATAACCATATAGACTGAAACGGAAATTCCCTTGAAACTATTCTCTAAGCTAAAATGCCAATCCGCTAGCATTTCATTCTCGGCATAAGCTGCATAAGAGGCTAAATTACCTTTTATGACAAACCAAATGAAATAAGAAATAACTGTAATGTATGTAATCAAATATACATACCATGAATATTTCTTTCTTGTAGAATGAATCATTTCATAAATTGCAAATAGCAAGAAGACAAATATAAAAGCAAAATAGAAATATCCTCCAAGGAAAATACAAGGAACGGCTAGAGCGATTAAGGCTAGGGCCACTATTACCCTGCTAGTTAATGAAGCTTTTTTTGTTTCGTCTAGATGATTTATCTGCCTATTCATTTTTTAGTCCCCCATAACGCCTAGATCTTCTTTGGTAACGCTCAAGGCATTCATAGAATTCTCTTTTCTTGAAATCAGGCCACTTGACCTTGGTAAATACAAATTCGGCATAAGCGTTTTGATAAAGAAGGAAATTCGATAATCTTTCTTCTCCAGAAGTCCTTATCATCAAATCAACATCAGGAAGAGAGGCGGTATATAGATATGAACTAAAAGACTTTTCATTTATGTCTTCTAATTTTACCTTATCTTCCTTGTATAAAGTGGCAATTTGCTTACATGCCCTCACTATTTCGTCTCTTCCACCATAATTTAGACAAACATTAATGACATATTTATTGTTATTTTTTGTTCTTTCAATAGCCTCTAGGCAAACTTTCCTAGTTTGTTCCCTGATCCTAGATAAATCTCCGCTAACGATCAGCCTTGCACCTTTAGAATCAATATAATCAATTTCCTTATGGAAGAATTCTTCTAGATAATCCATTAGATGATCTATCTCATCTTGAGGTCTATTCCAATTTTCAGTTGAAAAGGCATAGAAAGACATTACCTTGATGTTTTGCTCCATGCAGGCATCAAATATACCAATAATCCTCTTGCAGGCTTCATGATGGCCGAAATGCCTTGCTAAACCCCTTAGTTTAGCCCACCTGCCATTGCCATCCATTATGAAGGCAACATGATTGAGTGGTTTTTCTAGTTTGAAATTCTTGTAGTCATTAATCATTATCCTAAATTATAAACATAAACTTTATTTAATAAATAAAAATCCCTCCGAAGAGGGATAAAATTTACACAACCTATTAGATTGTCATGATTTCCTTGCTCTTATTGGCAACGATTTCATCAACTTGCTTATTAAACGATTCGACTTCCTTTTGAATTTCTTCCTCAACTCTATCTTTATAATCATCAGACATCGAATCGTCTTCTTTTAATAATGAAAGATAATCTCTTCTGATATTACGGATAGAAACCTTGGCTTCATCACCCATTGCCTTGGCTTTCTTAGCAATATCTTTGCGGAGATCTTCAGTCAAAGCAGGAACAATAATTCTAATGCCATCAGCTTCAACTTGTGGGTTGATTCCTAGATTCGCGGCAGAAATGCCAGCAGCAATAGCCTTTAAGTCTTCTCTAGAATAAGGCTTTACATAAAGTTGTCTTGGTTCAGGCATGGAAATAGAGCAAAGGGATGTAATGTCCATCTTTTCTCCATAATAGTCACACTTGACTCCATTGAGCATGGAAGGATTAGCCCTTCCAGATCTTAATTTTGCTAAGCCAGACGTAAAAGATTCGATAGTCTTCTGCATCTTCTCACTAGCTTCTAATGTATATGCGTCCATAAATTACCTCGCTTATATATTCTACTATTCTTTTGTAATAGTTGTACCTAACTCTTTATCAGTCAAAACTTTCATGAAATTAGACATATCATCCATATTGAATACACGGATGACAACATCAGTATTCTCAAGCATGGCAACTGCTGTTAAATCCATGACGCCGAGTTTCTTTTCAACAATCTCACGGAAAGTTATCTTCTTGATTAATTTAGCATCCTTATTGACTCTAGGATCAGAATCATAAACCCCATCAACCCCATTTTTGGCCATCAATATGGCATCAGCATTTACTTCTAGTGCCCTTAATGTTGCAGTCGTATCTGTTGTGAAGTAAGGATTGCCTGTACCTCCCGCAAAGATAGTAACCACTCCCCTATCTAAATAGGCAGCAGCTTTCCTTCTAATATAAGGTTCACATACTTGAGGAACATTAATAGAAGACATTACCCTACATTCAATTCCGATTTCTTCTAATGAAGATTGGATAGCCAAGGCATTCATAATGGTTCCTAACATGCCCATATAGTCGGCAGTAGAATGTTCGATTCCAATCTTTTCGGCTAGACGTCCTCTCCAGATGTTGCCGGCTCCGACAACAATGCCAACCTCTGTTTTTGTTTCTAGAGTTTCCTTAACGACCTTGGCAACGCTTTTTAATTTATTAGCATCATAAATAAGCGAATTCTTTGGGTCGGAAAGAGATTCTCCAGAGAGTTTGATAATAACGCGTTTATACATACTTTCCATGAATTTTCTCCGTTCCTTATTATATAGAAATAATACGTAATGGCTAGAAAAAAAGCGTGCCCCTAAGGAACACGCTTAACAATTTTAATTATTCGGCTTTCTTTTCGATGCCTTCGCCAACGTGATACATGACGAATTTAATCATTTCGACACCGTTTTCCTTTAAGGCTTGGGCAACGGTCTTTGTATCATCATAGACGAATGGTTGTTCTAATAAGCAAGAAGCAGAAAGGACTTTCTTGACTTTGTTCTTGATGATGTTTTCCTTAACAGCTTCTGGCTTGGAGGCTAACTTTTCATCAGTAGCAACTTCATTTCTAGCGATTTCGGTTTCTCTTTCAACTATTTCAGAAGGAACTTCATCCATGGAGAGATAAGTTGGGTTAGCAGAAACAACATTCATGGCAAATCCTTTGTTTAGATCGCCACAATCCTTAGAAAGCAAGACTAAGGCAGCGATTTTGCCTTGTCCGTGGCTATATTGTCCGAATACTTGTCCTTCCTTGGCATCGATTACTTCGAAGCGGCGGATAACAAACTTTTCGCCCATGGCAATGGTAGCATCGCCAAATAGGTCTTTCGTTAATTCGGTAGCTTCTTCGACACTAGTTGGATTATTTTCAAGAATCTTGTGGGTAACATTAGCGACAAATTCGTGGAATTTATCAGAAGATGAAACGAAGTCGGTTTCGCAATTGACTTCGACAATAGCGGCACGGTTGCACTTGCTGCAGATTTCAATATTGGCTAAGCCTTCAGCAGCGACTCTTCCAGCTTTGGATGCAGCTTTGGCAATACCTTTTTCACGAAGAATATCAATGGCTTTTTCGACATCTCCATCAGCTTCGACAAGGGCTTTCTTGCAATCCATGATACCGGCACCGGTACGGACGTTTAGATCTTTAATTTGAGCAACTGTAACAGCCATTTTTATTCTCCTTCTTTTTTGCTTTCTACTGGAGCTTCTTCTTTTTTGGCGCCTTCGGCTTCAGCTTTCTTAGCAGCATATCTTGCTTTGCGTTCGGCTTGGGCTTTGTTATAGCGTTCTTCCCTGGCTTTTCTTGCAGCTCTAACGGCAGCGCGGTGTTGTTCAGCGGCAACATCGGCTACGTGAACAGCATCATCCATGGTAGCTTCGGCTTCAGTATCGACAGTATAGGCAATTTCGGTTAATCCATCTTCGAAACGAGCTTCAACAGCAGCGTCGGCCAAGACACCAACGATTAATTTGATAGCAGAGGTAGCATCGTTATTGGATGGGATTGGGAAGTCAACAGTATCTGGGTCATCGGAAGTATCACAGATGGCAAATACTGGGATGTTAAGCTTGTGGGCTTCTAGAACAGCATTATGTTCAACGGTTGGGTCAACTAAGACAATGGCGTTTGGAAGCTTTCTCATTTCCTTGATACCTTCAAGGTTCTTTTGAAGCTTAGCATATTCTTTCTTTAATAAGGCAACTTCCTTCTTTGGGAGTTTGTCCATGGAACCATCGGCCATAGAGGTTTCGAGTTCCTTTAATCTCTTTAAACGTAATTGGATGGTACGGAAGTTAGTTAATGTTCCACCTAACCATCTATTGGTGATGTAGAAGGAGCCGGAACGGACAGCTTCATCGATAACGATTTGTTGAGATTGTGGTTTGGTACCGACAAATAAGACTTTTCCACCGCGTTCGACAATGCTCTTAAGGGCATTATAGGAAGCATTGACTCTTTCGACGGTCTTGGCAAGATCGATGATGTAGATGCCATTTCTTGCGCCATAGATGAATTTGCTCATCTTTGGGTTCCATCTTCTGGTTTGATGTCCGAAATGGACACCGGCCTCAAGACACTTTCTCATAGTAAGAATTGGGGCGTTCTTGTCGTGCATGACTTGAGCCATGACATTTTCGACTTCGGTTGTGGCTGGAGCAGTTTCTTCGACTGCTTCGGTTTTGATTACTTCGTCACTCATCTTTGGTGACCTCCATTTGTTTTTTCCTCCTCCGCTTCTGACAAACGACCACCTATTTCTAGGAACAAGGCTTTGAATTCACGGAGTGTGTATTGGCTAGCAAGAGCCGAGAGAAAGTATACGCTTATACGCACGTACGCACAAGTGAAACTTTTCTAAAGAAAAATTACTTCTTGATGTTTATACCCTTAAAGGCCTTATCGTATTCAAGTTGCAAATCCTTTTGGGTAAGGTGAGTATAGACCTGCGTTGTATTGATTGATTCATGCCCAAGGAGTTCTTGAATTACGCGCAAAGATACGCCCGATTCAAGCAAAATCGTCGCAAAAGTGTGACGTAATTCATGAGGATGAAGGCTTGGATCCCCCACTAATTTAATCGAGCATTCCCTTACGATATATTCAAGTCCGCGCACTGTTAAATTGCCCCCGTTGTTATTTAAAAACATCTTGTCGCGCTTAATGTTCTTTCCTTTGCTTTTAGCTAACAAAAAAGGTCTGACTTCCTTTAAATAAACCAAAATCGAATCCTTGCTAGAAGAAGAAAATGGGGCATACCTTTGCTTTTTTCCTTTTCCTAAAACTAGAATCGACCTAGAAGAAAAATCAAAATCCGAAACCGATAGATTAACCAATTCGCTAGCCCTAATCCCGCTAGAATATAGGAGTTCAATTATGGCCTTGTTTCTTTTTGAAAGAGGGTCATCAAATTTAGAAAAGGCATTTAAAAGAGAACTAACATCTTCTTGGTAAAGCCTTTTTGGATACTTAATCTCGCTTTTTGGAGATGAAACAAGCTGAAATTGGTTAAAGGAAACCAGAGAATTCTTAACTAGATAATCAAAGAATCCACGTAAGGATGATAGACGCCTTTGAATAGATCTAGAAGAGATGTTCCTTTTACTTTTTTCTTCGTATATGAATTTTCTTATATCATCTCTACCAAAGTTATCTTTATTAAGATTGTTATCTGAAAGAAAAGTAAAGAAAAGCACGATATCATCATGATAATTTTGTATGGTTTTTGAAGAATATCCTTTTTGGAATGAGAGATAGGAAAGATAGGAATCTAGTCCATCAATCGTTATATTTTTTGTAGTATTCTTGGATTTCATTTATGGCCTTTTGGATTGCTTCTTCTTTATTGTATTTATTTACCATAGGAAGCAAAGCCCAATTTGCATTCATCGGGGCAAAATATTTGCCTTTACAACCTAAAACATATGCCATCAAGGCACCTAAAACCGTGCTTCTTGGAGGGAGTTCAAATTGTTTGCCACTATTTCTAGCATCATAAGAAATAGCAGCTAATAACCCCGAGGCAGCAGATTCAACATACCCTTCTACTCCACTTAATTGACCTGCAATAAATACATTGGATTTATTTTTTAAGCTCAGGTCATCATTAAGGGAATTCGGAGAATCAATATAGGAATTCCTATGCATTAATCCATATCTAACAAATTCGGCATTTTCTAATCCGGGAATCAAAGAAAAGACTCTTTTTTGTTCGCTATAGGTAAGGTTAGTTTGAAACCCAACAAGGTTATATAGCTCACCCATGTAGTCATCTTGTCTTAACTGCAAGACCGCATAAGGCCTATCGCCTTTATTCTTTTCTAGTCCAAAAGGCTTTAAAGGACCATGACGTAATGTTTCCATTCCCCTAGAAGCAATAACTTCAACAGGAAGACAACCTTCAAAATATTTTGTATCAAATTCATGAAGCAATGCCCTTTGGGCGCCTAGTAATTCTTTTACGAATTGGTAATATTGGTCTTTGGTAAATGGGCAATTTATATACGAAGAATCATCTTGCTCATATCTAGACTTAAAATAGCAGATTGAAAAATCGATACTAGACTTCTTAACAATAGGAGCCGAAGCATCAAAAAATGACAAATTCGATTGACCCACTATATCTTTTAGGCAATCTAATAAGGGAGAAGAAGTAAGTGGACCAGTAGCCAGAATAACATCTTCATCAGGCAAGGAAGTTATCTCTTTATTGACTAAATGGAAGTTAGGAAAAGACTTCAATTTGGAATCGATATAGGAGGAAAATCTATCCCTATCAACCCCAAGTGCATTCCCTGAAGGGACTTCAGAAAAAGAAGCGGCTTCCATCATTATTGAACCCATTAAACGGATTTCTTCTTTTAGTAAACCGCAGGCATTATCTAATTTTTTAGATTTTAACGAATTAGAGCAGACCAATTCCCCAAGTTTATCGCTATAATGGGCATTATCCTTATATTCTGGACGTGCCTCAAAAAGAGTTACATCATAACCCTTTTTAAGTAAATAGTAGCTAGCCTCACTTCCGGCAAGACCGCCGCCAATAATAAAAGCTTTTTCCATTACTTCTTCTTTTCGATCCACTCGTGGTAACGGCATTTCGGGAAATTCGTGCAACCTAGAAATTGGGCTCTTTTACCTTGTTTAACAACAAGATGTCCGTCTTTGCAGTGTGGGCATGGTTTTACATAATCTTTCTCAGTATAGACTACCTTTTCAGCCTTTTTGGTAGGCTTACCATCAATAGAAGCGGTATATTTGCATTTAGGATAAGAAGAACACCCGATGAACTTCTCTCCCTTTCTATTTAATTTATAGACTAAGTGAGAACCGCATTCAGGGCAATTTTCACTTGTATATTCAACCTTTTGTTCAGCTTCTTCTTTCTTAATATATGTGCAGGAAGGGAAACCAGAACATGCAATAAATTCTTGCCCTTTCTTGTTCTTTTTATAAACAAGAGGTTTGCCACATATTGGGCACATTTCACCAGTTTCTTTATAATCGTCTTTATACATCTTTACCTTGGCTTCTTCATAAGCCTCATTAAATGGTTTATAAAAGTTATTCATGGCTTCAAGTAAAGTTTCATTTCCATCCGCCACGTTATCCAAGACAATTTCCATATCTTTTGAATAGGTAGTAGAAACAACATCAGGGAAATATTTACTTAAAATGGCAACGGTCTTAATACCGTCTTCAGTTGGGCTAAGTACCCCTTTTGTAGAAGTAACATATTTTCTTTTTAATAATGTCTCGATTGTCGTGGCATATGTTGATGGACGTCCAATTCCATTGACTTCCATTGCCTTGACAATACTAGCTTCGGTATAGGCAGGTTCAGGTTTAGTGAATTTCTGTTCTGGATTGACTTTGGAAACTTTTAATTCCTCGCCTTCTTTAACAATAGGGAGACTGCATTCGTCGTCTTCGTCTTCGAATTCACCATAAATTACTTCGAAACCTTTGAATAATGTAGTTGATCCATTTATAACGAATTCTAGGCCATTGCAGGTAAGATTAATTGTTGTTTTCTCGACCTTTTTAGGAGCCATTAAAGAAGCCATCGCACGGCAATAAATCAAACGGTATAGCTTCGCTTCGTCTGGTGAAACATATTTGGCCACTACTTCAGGAGTCCTATGGGTGCCAGTAGGTCTAATGGCTTCGTGAGCGTCCTGTACGTTCTCGCCATTCTTCTTTTGACGTAAGGAACCAATATATTGATCTCCATATTTTTCTTTAATAAATGGTATAGCGTGTTTAGAAAAGAATTGAGGAGAGATACGGGTAGAGTCGGTTCTCATATAAGTAATCAAACCAACATGCTCGTCATTAATGGTCATACCTTCATATAAGCGTTGGGCAATATCCTGGGTACGTTTATTAGAGAATTTATATTTATTATAAGCAGCCTGTTGCATTGAAGAAGTGGTCAAAGGCAATGGAGGATTGACACTTTTCTCTTCCTTTTTCAAAGAAGAAATCTTTAATGTAGGCGCGATTCTATTTAATATCGCTTCTGCTTCTTCCTTGCTATGACATTTAAAAGGCTTGCCATCAACCTTAGTCAATATGGCTTTATATTCCTTGCCTTCAATTTCAACTAAGACATCAATTGTCCAATATTCATCTGGGATAAAAGCATCAATAGCCTTTTGCCTATCAACAATCATCCTTAATGTTGATGATTGAACTCTGCCAGCGGATTTGACACCGGCTTTCTTTTGAAGAAGAGTAGAAACCCTAAAACCAATGATTCTATCTTCCATGCGGCGTGTTTCCTGTGCTTTTACAAGCTTCATATCAATAACGCCAGGATTATTAACTGCTTCTTGGATGGCGGGTTTTGTAATTTCATGGAAACATAGACGTGAAGTTGTCTCTACAGGCAAATGTAAAACTTGGGCCAAATGCCAAGAGATTGCTTCTCCTTCCCTATCAGGGTCAGTTGCAAGAATTACTTGTTCAGCAGTTTTTGCCTCACTTATAAGTTTGGAGACAGTAGCCTTCTTGGATGGAGAAATAACCCAGTTAGGTTTGAAGCCATTTTCTATATCGATACCTAGTCCACCTTTCCCTTTTGTAGAAAGATCCCTAATATGACCAGTAGAGGCGACAACTTTGTAATCTGGGCCAAGAATTTGACCAATTGTGTGTGATTTGTACGGAGATTCAACGATAACTAATTTCATAAGCGAGTATGAATATAATAAGGATAAATAGACTTGTCAAAGCCACTTTCTCCCTTTCCTATATATATAAATAATAGGTTATTTATAAATTTAGAAAATTTTTTTCTTTAATGGGACCAAATTAGAGAAGAAACCCAAAACATCCTCACTAGAATTAACTAGGATAGCTCCATCCTGTATAAGTCTATTGTTATAAGTATCTTCAGTGGCCCTAGAAGGCAATACACCAATATCGCACCCTCTATTTAAAGCAAAGGTAACTGATATTAAAGTCCCACTCCTTCTTTGAACTTCTCCCACCAATAAAGAATAAGATAATCCCACCGTGATTCTATTTCTAGCTGGGAAGTTTATTTTACTAGGCCCAACTCCTGGTGGGAATTCTGATAACAAAAGTCCGCAATTGCCGATTTCTTGCTGTAAATCGTAATTTTCTAGTGGGTAACAAGAGTCTAAGGAAGTTCCTAAAACCGCAATAGCCTTGCCATATGGAAGGGCGGATTTTAAAGCAACTGTATCAATTCCTTTAGCTAATCCAGATATTATTCCCACTCCTTTTTTGGCTAAGTCGCCACAAATTTTACCCACCGTTTCGCTACTATAACTAGAAGGTTCTCTTGAACCTACAACCGAAAGCAGAGGAATAGATCCATTAATAAGCTCTAGATTGCCTTTATAGAAAAGAACAAAAGGCGGCCTAATAGCAGTCCTTAATTGTTGTGGGTATTCTGGATCTAATATCGTTACGTATTTGCAGCCAATAGATTCACTTACTCGTTCTACATCTTCTTCTTCCAAAGGGAGTTTGCTCCTAATGGCGTTATACATTTCATCGAAATTGCCTTTATATTTGACGGCCAAATATAGCATTATCTCTTTTGACTTCATAAATTTCCTCCACTATATATGTAGGAGGCAAAAATATAAAAAGGCTCAAAAAAGAGTAAGTTGCTTTACAAAATATTTCTTAACAGGTGCGTATGTAAATCTATGGATATCTTTAATAGGACCATATTTTTCTATTTCTTCTAGATGAAGTTTCGTCCCATATCCTTTATGGACAGAAAACTTAAAATTAGGATATTGCTTCTCTAGTTCGCACATATAATGGTCCCTACTCACTTTGGCTAAAATCGAAGCTGCAGCAATGTTCTCGCACCTTGCATCTCCTTTAATCAAAGGAATTACTTCTATTGGCAAATCTAGTTTCATAGCATCGGTCAAAATAAGTTGATAAGGAACTTTGATTTGTTCAATCGCACCTTTCATTGCAACTTTTGTTGCCTCGTAGATATTTAACTTATCTATTTCGGGGGCAGAGACGAAGCATATCCCATAGGCAATGGCAACTTTCTTAATCTCGATGAACAATTCTTCTCTACGTTTCTCGCTTACCTGCTTAGAATCGTTTATCAAATTGTTTTTATAGTCTCTAGGCAAAATACATGCCGCCGCAACAACAGGCCCGGCCAAAGGTCCTCTTCCAGCTTCATCGACTCCTACTATAGAAGTAACTACATCAGAGTAATATTTATCTTGCTCAGTTAGCATTGCTAGGCCTTTCTAAAGACGCTCTCCCTAATAAACCATCTTTAAATTCTTTAATAAGCAAATAGGCTGCTTTTTCTATTGAATAATCCTTGCCTTCTAATAAGCCTCTTCTAGAAGCGATAGAAAGTAAAATATCATCATTATTAAATTTACTTAAATCGTCAATAGAAAACCTTTCGTTCAATAAATTAGGATAATTGATTCTTAAATAATCTAATAAGGAATAAGATAAATCGACAGTAGGTAAAACGTCTTCTCTCATCGAACCTAGCAAGGCCAATCTAACAGCCTCATTTTTATCTAGATAATTCATTGGCAAGATGCCTGGAGTATCTAGCAAGATAAAATCGGTACTTAATTTAATCCATTGTTCGGCTCTAGTTATGCCAGCCTTATTTCCAACGTTAGCAATCTTTCTTCCGCCAAGATTATTTATTAATGTAGACTTGCCAACATTAGGTATACCGATAATCATGGCTTTGATTGGCTGTGGCTTCATGCCAAAACGTTTCTCTTTTTCTCTTTTGGTTTTTAATAAAGAGGAAGCAGACATTGAAAGGATATTAACAAACTTATCCTTTTTAAGATTACCTGAAATTGAAGGAATGTTATTTTTCTTAAAATAAGAGATCCAAGATGAAGTAACTTCTTGGTCTGCCATATCTGATTTTGATAATAAAATTATCCTAGATTTACCATTAGCTATTTTATCTAATAGTGGATTGCGGGAAGAAAAAGGAGCCCTAGCATCGACTATTTCTACAATCAAATCTACGACTTTTGCATAGTTTTCAATAATTCTAAGGGCTTTTTGCATGTGCCCAGGAAAGTAATGTACGTTTTGCGCTTTCATGCTTTATATTCCAAACTTATGTAGTCCCAAGGCATCCTTATCTTGTTCAATAAAAACTTTGGTTCCTTAACAATAGTACCATCTTCTTTTTGAACATAGGCAAGTTTCCTCATGCCGGTTAAAACATAAGCCTTTCCTTGAATCATATTATCTTTTAAAGGTCCAACATTACGAGAATCATCGCTATGTGCCCCGATTCTATTATCGCCCATTACAAAATACTCATCGTCTTTTAATTTTGTTTCAATAGTAGTCTTCGTAACGGTACTTCTGCCTTCGATATAATATTTAGTTCCATCAGGAAGATCAGGAAAATCATCAAGGGTATATAAATTAGGAAGGACTTCTGAGGTTCCGTCTTCATGGGTAATAGTTGTCTTTCCCCAAACAGGATTATATGCAGGGTCATTTTCAAATTTGATTGTCTCTCCAGGGAAAGCAATTAGACGTTTTATTTTCAAAGATGCTGATGCATTAAGAGTCGAATATGTCTTATCAGTATAATCAGAAGGATAATAGACAATTACGATGTCATATCTATGCAAATCCGCCTTCCAATTTCCTTTTTCCTTGGATTTCGCCCATCCATAATCAACTATATCTCCATCTCCGTTATCACCAATATTCCAAGTCAAAGGAGTGTATGAATCGGTTGATTTATTATATCTAAAACCATTTGAATTTAGCGTTGGATACATTGATGCTCCGCTAACATAAAAAGGTTCTCCATATTTGGCAGAAAGATAAACAACATTACTTGAAACAGCCAAGACGGCCAAGAAAATAACCAATAGGATTACATCAATGACAATAACCCACCATTTTGGTTTTTTCTTTAAGGGTTTTATTTCCCCTAGTACTTGATTTTCTAAATAATTATCAGGCATCGCAACAAATTATAATCTTTACTTAATAAAGTAAAAAGAAATATCGCCTACTAAGGCAATTATTTTAAAGTACCTATGAACTGAGTGGCTTCCGCTCCATCAATATTTGCAGCCATTAAAATATTAGAGAACTTGACATCTCCAAAGCTATTTTTATGAGGTCTATTATCAAGCTCTAATAGACATCTAGCATAAAAAGCATCTCCAGCACCTCTAGGATCAACAACATTTAATGGGAGGCAAGTTGCTTCATAACTTCTATCTTTATAATAACAAACGCTTCCCTCCACTCCCTTTGTAATAAATAAAAGTACGCCAGGTTTCAAATATGTTTTTATAAAATTTGCTACCTTTTGGTTTCTTGCTAAAAAGTTATATTCGTCATCATTCATTTTAATGATGTCAAATTCCTTCAAAACTGATAAATAAATGTTCCTGGCTTCTACTTTATTTTTATATAAATCGAGTTTCAAATTGACATCAAATGAAGAAAAACATTTGTTCTTTTTAATTTGTTTCAAAAAGGAGTTAATAACTACACGTCCCTTCTTGTTTGTTAGCAAAAAGGAACCAAAATGAACAATATCACCTTGATGGATTGATAATTTTAAATCTTTATCAAATTGATAATCTGCTCCATGATTTCTAATATATTCTGTATGTAATATTCCTTCTTCTTCGTAATTAATCGCAAGGGTAGTATTTGCTTCTTCACTACTAAAAATATGAGTCCCCTTAAATGGGTATGCCTTCGCTTTATCAATCAAGGTCTTGCCAAAATAGTCATTTCCGGTAACTCCATAAATAGAAGTATCCCCTCCGCTACGAGCAATATTAGCAGAAACAATAAAGCAATCCCCTCCAGGAACTCCTACCATTTCCAAATTGGATTCACCTTCTTTTTTGGTAATATCCAATAAGATCTCTCCAACGCAAATAACCATTACTAACCTCAGCAAGATATAAAACTCAAGTTTTATTCCGTTCAGTTATTATTATCCGCTAGTTTTGCAAAATAATAAATCTATTTAACGCTTAATTTTATTAACTAATTTATATTTATCGTTAGGCATACCATTATAAATAAAAATTTGTCAATTTAAGTTTTCTAAATATATATCAATGAAAATATTTTTTCTTTTCTTATTCCGTTACCTAAAAGAAACAAAAAACCGCCCCTTTCGAGACGGTCGTCACATGTAAATTTATTAATAGATTAGTCGATGGTTTTGATACGTGCGGCCTTACCAGAAAGCTTGCGCATGTATGTAATCTTATTTCTTCTAACCTTACCTCTTTTGACCACTTCGATTTTGGAAATGGATGGAGAGTTTAATGGGAAGGTGCGTTCGACACCAATACCAGAAGAGATCTTTCTAACGGTGAAAGTTTCGGAAACTCCACCACCGCGTCTAGACATAACGACGCCTTCGAAAGCCTGATTACGTTCCTTCTTGTTTTCGATGATACGAACATAAACTCTGATTGTATCACCAGAAGAGAAAGAAGGTATGTCATGGCGAAGCTGACGGGCAGTAATTTCATTAACAATATTATTGTTCATGAATATTCCTCCTTTAGCTAAGTTTGTTTTCTCCTCAGGTTCATACCCTTGTGACGTTAGGTAGCGGAGCCTGCGTAGCGCTTTAAGCGCGTTGATAATTCTATGCCATATGGTGAGCATAAAGCAAGTAAAACATTCCTATTTAGTTATAATAAATATACGGGTTAAGTAAAAATGCTTGACACCTATACCAATGGATAATAGAATACCCCTGCTTAAAAAGTAAAGGAATTAAAAATTATGGTAAAAATCAGATTAACTAGAATCGGACGTCATGATGATCCAGTCTATCGTATCGTCGCCGCTGATTCTCACTATGCTAGAGATGGCAGAATTGTCGAACAAATCGGCACCTATGATCCAAAGCAAGGCGAAGAAAAAGCCCTTGTTAACGAAGAATTAGCCCTCAAGTGGTTAAATAACGGGGCTCTTCCAAGCGATTCAGTAAGAGCTATCTTCACAAGAAAAGGCATCATGGCCAAATTCAGCGCAGGCAAAAAGGTAAGTAAATAATGGATAGAGACTACGAAGCATTGCTTCATCCTCTCATCGATCCACTTGTAGAGCATAAAGAATCAATAATGATTCGTACTCTCCCAGGTGAAACGGATAGAGACGTCACCGTCCTTATCGTTGCCGAAGATGAAGACACTGCTCGTCTTATCGGCAAAAAAGGTGCTGTCGCCAACGCACTTAGGGAAATTATTTCCATCGCTGGCAAAGCAGACAACTCCAACCAACGCATCCATTTGAAGTTTGAAAGCTTCGATGATAATAAAGATAGCGGAGAAAGCGAGAAGTAATTCTCGTTTTTTTGGTTAATATGGAAAAATTGTTAATTGGATACATCGGAAAGCCATTCGCCTTAAAAGGAGAAATAAAGATTATCCCAGAGACTTCTTTTATCGAAGATAGATACATAAAGGGCAGGAAGCTCCTTTTAGAAAATCCGAAGACAAAAGAAACATTCGAGGATGAAATCACTTCTGTTAGATTTGGGGCGAATTCCACTACAATCACATTAAAAAACCATCCAACAATAGATGATGTAGAATCCATCTATAGATTTAATATTTATATGGATAAAGATGAAGCTCCTATGCCAGAAGGAACTTATAGGATTGCTTCTTTATTGGACTGCACCGTCCTAGATAAAGAAGGAAACAAACTAGGCGTAGTCAAAGACGTTTTAACATACGCCCCAAAATCAATCCTCAGGGTTGGAAGAGAGAAGAAAAAGGATTTCTTCGTGCCTTTTGTAGATGATTATTTGCTTAATATTGATCTAGAGAAGAAAGAAATCACAATTCTGGTCGTGCCGGGAATGTTATGAAAATAAGCATTTTAACCTTATTCCCGGAAATGTTTGAAGGTTTTACATCTAATTCCATCATCAAAAGGGCAATCGGAAAAGGACTTGTAGAAATCGAATTAGTAAATATTCGTGATTTCACAAAAGACAAATATAACCGTACAGATACCCCTCCAGTCGGAGGAGGAGCTGGTTTAGTCCAAAAGGCGCAGCCTATTGTCGATGCCTTATCTAGCGTCAAAACACCTACTTCCTATTCGATAATAATGTCTCCTAGAGGCAAAACTTATTGCCAAGCAGATGCAAAACGCTTCTCAAAGCTAGACCATCTAATAATAGTCTGTGGTCATTATGAAGGAATCGATGAAAGAGTTAATTCCTACTGCGATGAATCCATCTCTATTGGGGATTATATCCTTACAGGTGGAGAAATACCTGCAATGGGAATATCCGACTCTGTTATACGTCTTTTAAATGGGGCTATATCATCTTCATCATTAGAAGATGAATCGTTCAACTCAGATTTATTAGAATATCCTCAATATACTGAACCATACGATTATAAGGGAGAGAAAATTCCTGCCATATTATATTGTGGGAACCATCAAGCCATTAACAAATGGAGAAGGAAACAATCCTTATACTTAACTAGAAAGCATCGTCCTGACTTATTTAGTAAGATAGAGTTAACCAAGCAAGATAAAAAATTGCTTGAAGAAATTGATTCTAATATAACTCCCAAATGGGAGATAGATGCGATAGAAAAAGGAAGGAAATTCAAAAAGGAGTAAAATCCTTCTTTTTTATTTTTTGTCTTTACAAATGTCTTTACAAATACTATGATTTTCCTATGAACAAAAATGTATTAATTAATATAAGAATAAATAAAGAACTAAAAGATGAATTCCAAAGTATCACTGAAAGAGAAGGTTTTACAATGTCCGAAGTATTGGAAGCAAGTATGCGTGATATAGTAAAAAGGAACTCAATTCCAATATATATAAAATCAAAGATTAACAAAAAAATAACACCGACTTTATCAATTCCTTTCATCAAAAAATGCATTGATGAGATATTGCAAAATATGGAAAACAAGAAAATCAAATCAATCTCGTTGTTCGGTTCTTATTCCAAAGGAACGGCCACCACATCTAGCGACATTGATTTGTTTTTAGATGTAGACGAAGGTTTTTCATTGTTTGAATTAGCAGATCTTCAAATTGGTCTAGAAAAAGTTCTTGGCAAAAAAGTAGATTTAGTCACAAGAAAAGACGACGACTATTTTATTAATGAAATCAAAAGAGATGAAATAAAACTATATGAAAGAAGATCGTGATTTTGTAATTGTATCGCACATCAATGAGCACTACTCAGATTTGAAAAATGATTTGGACACACTTGATTCTCATGTAATGTTTTCAAACTCAAAAGATAAAAGAAGAGCTATACTTTTTGATTTTCTTCAAATGGGAGAACTGACAAATCAATTGTCAAAATCATTTTTTAACAGTTTTAATAACAATGGAGCCATAAGGCTTATAGCAATTAGAAATAGAATCGTACATGGTTATAGCACAATTAGAGACGACCTTATTTTTTCGACTCTAAAGAATGATTTGCCTAAATACATAAACGAGTTAAATGTATTCTCGAGGGATTATTATTTTAAACTACTAAAACAATATCTAGGAAAAGAAGCCATAGTCGTAGACAATAAACCACTAAAATTATGTTCGAATTCGGTAAATTTTGTCATAGAAAGCGGACATCTCGATAGTTTTGCAGGATTAAATGGAAAATTTCAAGAAGTCTACATAATCGTGAATCCTATTGTAGAAAGAAAACATTCCTATAAAGTTATTGCAATAATACATTACTGTAATTCTGAAAAAGATAAACTAATAGTTACCAATGACAGTGATCTATTTTTAAGCAAGACCATGGAACAAGAAATAGAAATTCATGAAGGATGTAATTTATATTCAATAATCGAAAACAGTAAAAATTAAATTATGTTTTCGAATTGCCACACCTTCCATAGAAGTTAAAAAGTCCAAATAAAAAGCTGTTAGCCACAATGAAGTGAGACCCAAATGTTGGACCAACTAACAGCTTTTCAATATTCAAATTAAGAATTAAAAGAAAGTTCCTTCGCTCTTTTCTTTCATCTCTTGGCTAGCAATATATGGAATGCGGGTTGTATATCCGGCTTTAGCAGCAACAATCATCTTAGTTGGCCAAGCAAAGATTTCGGTGTTCCATCTAGCAACGGTATCATTATATAGTTCCCTAGCTGCAGTGATTTCATGTTGCAAGTAACTATTTTGTTGCATGGCATCAGCAATTTCTTTATGAGCCTTGATATCAGGATAATTTTCAAAGGCAATGTTGATGGAACGGGAAACTGTATCAAGTTTAGCGCCTAATTCGTTTCTAGCTTCATCACTGACAGGTCCATTGTTGCCTCTATATTTAGCAACATCGGTAAAGACTGTTTTGTCTAAATCGATAGCCTTATCTAACAATTTGGCAACGTTTTGAAGAATGGTGACTCTTTGGACTTGATAGTTATCAATTGTCGAAGCATCATGTTGAATCTTCTGTTGAAGAGCTTGGAGATAGCTTCTAGCCTTGATTTTCATAACGGCAAAAACTATTCCAGGGATGATTAATGGGAACCATAAAAACACTTGGAAAAGAGTAGAACGCCAATCGGTCTTGACTTGAACTTTCTTGTCAATAACGTGAACGTCTCTTCCTTCAGTGTTAACAGGATCAAGAGTTTCGTCTAATTCATTAGCCATAAATAGTAACCTCCTATAGATATATAAATTATTACTATCGAAAAATATTATCCCTTATTTGAGGGTGAGAAGGTAGTATGAATTTCATTATCTTTACTAGCGTCAATCTCTCCACCCATCAAAGCTAGTAATCCCCTTTCGAAATGGGCACCTCCAAAGCCAAATAGTGTTTGCCCAAGGTCTTTTAACTTTTGTTTGTAATCAATATTTGTAGAATTGATTTCTGTAACTACAATTGGGGAAACCTTCGTGACTTTATCATATTTAATCCAATGGACTGGAACTGAATGCAACTTCCCATCCCCGCCCATCTTCTGGATATAATCAACCATCGGGGTAGTCTTAAATGAAGTTGCTAAAATCTTAACTTCATCAGATTTACCAACCTTATTGGAAGTAACTACTTTTAATAACAATGGAAGACTTTCGTCAGCTTCTTTAGGCCTATAGTAAGATTGATCTAAGCTATTAGCCATAACTTCTTGTTCATAAGAAGAGACATTCGAATATATTCCTTCTTCATAGATATATTCTTTTGTTTTATGCATTTGGTATAGAGGAATAGAAAGAAGAGGGGCTAAATCAAAGAACAAATTCTTGATAAAAGCGTCACAATAGGAAACAAACCTTGTTTTCATTTCCTCAAAATCATAACCAGCAAAATTAGCAGGGTCTCCGCTATAGTCAAAGCTCTGCGAATGGATAGAAGCAACACTAGTAAGCATCTTGTTCTTAACCATATAGAAATCATCGCCGAATGGCTCAGGATTAGTGATGATATCTAGCATATTTTGCTGGGCAAGAGGAGTAAATAGCAATCTGAATTGGACTTCGTTATCTCTATCTACCGCACCAAAGAAGACATCGAATTCATCATTGCCCATTGGGGTAAATCCGCTTTTTCCTGTCTTTAAGGCTTTTTCTGCTAATTTCATTAATTCTTTAGCTTTCTTAGTGGCGACTTTTCTTCTAGTCTTTTCATCCATCTTGTCGCCTCCGCCTGGTTCCCTAGTAAAGCTAAGGTCAGGTGCAGCTTCATTTCCATAAATCAAACGAGTTTCATTTGCATAACATGGGGCTGGATGGACACTAGTTGCAGTAAGGGTTTGGGTGTGGGTTGTTGAATAAGACTTGCCATCGCTTCCTCTAGAATATGTGGTCCAGCTAATGACGATGCTACCCGTATAGGTCTTGTTTTCCATCTCGCAGGAGAATACTTTCTCAAGGACAAACGGATTTCCTTGAATATTGCCCGAAATTACTCCTAAAGTAGATTCTTTTTGCTCATAGGCTTCTGGGAATCCGAATTTATTGACTAAATAAGCTAATCTAGCAGGAGAAAAAGTAGGATCTAAATCAATAATAGGAGTAGCCTTTTCCATGACTACTAAAGGCATATTCCAATCAAACAAGGCATTCAAAGGCATCATGTCCCCATAACAAATCCTTAATTTGTTCTCGGTATCAGCCTTTAGTCTCTCTAATTCTTCATTAAATTTCTTACTTTCGCTACTAAATTTCTTAAACAAGAAAATAAAACCAATG
>JALEUF010000100.1 GCA_022781015.1 Caryophanales bacterium | reverse complement strand
GGTTTTGCTTTGAATGATGACTTGTTAAAAGAAGGGGGTGGTCTTACCTGCATTTGAAGAACTTTTCCTTTTGGAGAAAAAGTAAGAAATCATGAGGAACTTAGGGCGAAAACAAGATCTTTTGCAATAGTCAAATAGCTTGTCTAGCAAGAATTGGCTTTATCGTAGCGTTTTGTCAGTTAGATATTTAACAGTGTCAAACTTTTCTTTTCTTATAGGACTTTTCTTTATCTTTTTAGGTTTAAAAATACCCATTTTCTTGTTATAAACAAGCAAAAATGGTAACTTATTTCATGTAAAAATTATGGAGTACTTATGAAACGTCTTGTCATGTGTACATCAACTGGATGCCTTGAATACGCTCCAGAAAGATATAGAAACCTAGGGATAGATATTATCCGTATTTATTTGTTTTTCAAAGGGAAGGAATATCTAGAAGGATTTGATTTAGATCCAGTCGATTTATATAAGCAGATGGAAAATACAAAGGAAGTAAAAGACAATCTTCCCCATACTGCTATGCCGACATATGAAGAAATAGCGGAGCATTTCCAAAAGGCAATTGACGAAGGATATGATGAAATTATCTGCATTGCCATATCTTCAGGATTAGGTGGCACCTATAATTTTATTAACCTAGTCGCAGCAGCCTATATCGGCAAGATTAAGATAACAGTTATTGATTCTAGGATTACTTGCTTTAATGAAGGCTATCTAGCAGTTAAGGCAAAAGAACTTGTTGATAAAGGAGTCCCAACCGAAACCATTGTCAAGGAAATCGAATGGATAAAGGCTAGACAGGAATTCATTGGATTAGATGAAAAACTAGATTATTTGATATTTAACGGAAGGCTAAGGGGAGCAAAAGCATATGTAGGCAAGACTATTAATATAGTGCCTGTATTGCATTTTGATAGAAGTGGTTACTTAGTTCCTTTGTTCAATACAATCGGAGTCAAGCGTTCCATAATGAAGACATGCGAATTATTAAAGAACAAGATAATTTGCGATAGGGATGAAAAGGATTATTTGTTATTCCATGTCTATACTGGTCCATCTACCTTAGAAAAGATGAAAGAAGTTGAAAAGGCATATGGAATAAAGACCAATCATGATGATGTTATTATGTCTCCGGTTTCTGGAATACATAATGGACCTTGGCTTGCTGGATATGAATATATTCCTCTTAGAAGAGAAGATGAGCCTCTAGATTAATTTATGATTATTGTTAAAGAAGTTAAGACCAATAGGGAAATAAGGCAATTTGTCAATTTCCCTTTGAAGCTATATAAGAACAACCCTTGTTTTGTCCCTCCTTTATATGGAGACGAAATAAAAGCGTTAAAGCATAAATCGCCTTATGAAGATGAGATTATAAGCAAATTCTTTTTGGCATATAAAGATAATGAGGTTGTTGGGCGTATTGAAGGAATCATTCAAAAGCAATATAACGAATTAAAGAACGAGAAAAGAATAAGGTTTACCCGTTTTGATTGCATCGATGATGCTGAAGTGGCCAAGAAATTATTCGAAGCCGTTTTTAATTTTGGCAAACAAGAAGGGATGACTACTTGCTGTGGCCCACTTGGGGCAAGCGATTTTGAACGTGAAGGTCTACTTATTGATGGATTTGATCAAATATCTACTTTCTCTGAACAATATAATTATTCTTATTACCAGAAGCTAATCGAATCTATTGGGTTTAAAAAGGAAGTTGACTGGGTCGAAAGCAAGTTACGTCCATCAGAAAACGATAAGGAAACTTCTATTAAATTAGGAAAGATATCTTCCTTATTGCTTAAGAAATATGATTTGCATATTGCTCCTACAAATATTAGTACTTCTAAATATTTAGATAAATATTGTGATGGTTTTTTTGATTGCGTTGATATTGGTTATTCTAAATTATATGGGACAGTCCCGTTTAAAAAGGAGACTAGGCGCAAGATAATCAATCAATTCAAATTAATTTTAAAACCAAAGGAATTGATCCTAATTTTGGACAAGAATGAAAAAGTAGTGGCCATTGGTCTATCCTTCCCTTTTATTGGTAAAGCAATATCTAAAAGCGGTGGAAGATTAACATTACCTACTTTATTTAGGCTTCTAAAGGCAATTAGGAATCCAAAGGTAATTGAATTAGGATTAGTATGTGTATTGCCTGAATATTTAAATACAGGAATCAATTCTGTATTTCTTTATAAGATGATAGAGCTCCTTAACAGTGGCAAAATAGATTATTACGAAACAAATTTGAATCTAGAAGACAACCATAATGTCAGGAATCAATGGAAGAGATTCAATTCGATTGAACATAAACGTAGAAGAAGCTACTGCCTTTCTATTGAATGAATTTGGTGAGGTTTATTAACCTTGTTCTCATCGTATCGATTGGAGTTTATTTGTTTGGACTCTTTTTAGTGTAATAAGTTTGGACTATTGTTAATTATGACCAATAAAACATTAGTTATTGCCCACTAATTTTTGCTTGGCGATTTACCGATTTATGAATCGGTTTTTCGGTATAAGAAATTCTTTAAATACTATAACAAAATTTTATCGTATTAATTTGTGACCTAGCATATGTACAAATTTTGTAAAGAACATTCGATAAAATCTACATATTTTCGATACTATTCAAGATTTAAAGCTTTTAAATTTTTATAAATGTAAATAAAATGTAAGAAAAATATGTTTGAATTGAAAGCGGTTTCAGTTTACGATATTTTCATTCAAAAAAGAGAGACGTCAAGTCCTCTAAAAAACAAACTTTCTGAAGGAGAATTTTTAATGAAAAAACGTTTGTTAATGACTTCTTTGTTTGCACTTGCAACAGTTGCTGCAACTGCTTGCGGTGGCGGTGACCAGCCAACCAAAGACAAAGAAACTGCTCTTACCCCATTAGCTGAAGCAGGGGCTAAGATGACCACCGAAGAGCTTCTTGCCGAAGCCAAAAAGGAAACTGGTAATTTCTATGCATATGGAAATACTTCCCGTATTTCTGCTGCTATGACTAATTTCATTGCCAAATATGGTACCGAATTGGGACTATCCGAATCTAATGCCGCTGGTACTAAGAAGAAAGACTCTGAAATCTTCACCCTTTTGCAATCTGAATATGATAGCAAAGACAATTCTAAGGGTGCTTCCATGGTCTTAATCCAAGATAGCGCTACTCTTGAACTTTATAGGCAATCTAGCGAAATGCTAACCAATTATTGCTCCGATACATTTAAGAACAAGCTTGATGAAGATGAATTAGTCCCATTGACACATCAATATATCAATAAATTATTTATGTGGAACAATACTGGCGATGCCGCTCCAAAATTCACCAATGTCTGGGAACTTCTAGATGCCAAATATAAGGATAAGATTTATTTCAAATCCCCAAATGCCGAGCAAGTCAACATGAACTTCCTCATCACCTTGACCAATGAAAACTGGACCAAGAAGATGACTGATTCCTACAAGGCTTTCTATAAAAAGGATTATGTTGCTACAAAAGAATGCCCAACAGCTTCCTATGCCTGGATCAAGGGATTCTTAGCCAATGCCGATACTACTTCCTATACTAGTGATACCAAGCTTGGTGCTGGCTTATCCAAACCCGAAAATGCCGGTAAGGTTGGCTTATTTGTTTTGTCTAAACTAAGGGATGATTCCGTTAATTCCGAAAATTTAACTGTCGGTGCCTGGGAAGCTGAATCCATTACTCCATTCGCTGGATTTATGTATTCCATCTATGCCCAATTAGTTACAAAAGCCCCAAGGCCATATACCGCCATGCTTTTCACTAACTACTTGATGACTGCTGAAGGATTTACCCCATGGGGTGGATCAATCGGTGGATATAGTGCCAATAGCGATATCAAACAATTCGAAGGCGATAAGCCACTTTCCTATTACAAGCAACACCTTGTTATTGAAGATGGTGCTCACATCAATACAGTCAAAGCCGAAATGGATGACTGGATCAACGGCCTATTAGTAAAATAAACTAACTTCTATTTTATTGGGGACGGGATTTTGCCCGTTCCCAATTTTTGTTTAAAGGAGGTTCTACATGAAAGTTAAAAATGACGCTGAAGTCAAGAAACCTTCGAAATTTAATCTATTGGTCATCCGCATTGCCCAATATTTTAGGGTTCCGGCGAATACGATTCTCGTATTAGGCTGCTTGGTACTTCTTTATTTCACAATCTATCCTGCTATTACCCTTATTTCATCTACATTTACAGTCTCTAGCATTGCCGAACTTAGATATGGATTGAAATTAGGGTCATTCACTACTTTGTGGTGGAAACGTATATTTGCTTCTGAACATTCTAGTGTCTATTTCTGGAAGCCATTAGGAAATTCCTTATTTATATCTGTCCTAGCCGCCGTAATTGCTATTGCTTATGGTGGATTAGTTGCCTTTTTAATCACAAGAACAAATATAAAAGGGAAGAAATTCCTTTCTTCTATATTCGTCTTCCCATATATCATGCCTAGCTGGACATTAGCTACATTCTGGATCAATTTCTTTACCAATCCTTCATTTGGCACTGGAGTTGGCGGCATGTTATATAACTTTACTGGGTTGATGGTTCCTGAATCATTTGTCTATGGGCTAGTTCCTTGCGCGATTGTATTAGGATTACATTATGCCCCATTCGCCTATATCTTAATTGGCGGTATCCTTAAGAACATGGATGCCAACCTAGAAGAAGCCGCTACGATTCTTCAAGCTAGCAGATGGCAAATCATTAGAAAGATCACAATACCGATAGTAATGCCGGCTATTTTATCTACTTTCTTATTGGTTTTCGCTTCATCAATGTCAGCCTATGCCGTCCCGCAATATCTAGGTGGTGGCAACTATGTATTGACTACCTATATGAAGCAATTCATCAACAATGGATATAATGGACAAGCCTATATCATTGGTTTGGTACTTATTGTATTGGGCATGGGCATATTGCTTATTAACCAGTGGTTTACCGGAAAAAGGAAGAGCTTTACTACAGTTAGTGGTAAATCCGGGCAAATATCCTATATCAATTTGAAGTGGCTTAACTGGCCTTTGACTGTAATTCTAGTCTGCTTATGCTTATTTACTTCAGTTGTTCCATTGATCTCATTTGCCCTTGAATCACTCACTGTGTCTCCTGGAGACTATTCAACATTCACGCTTCAATATTGGTTCTCCAAAGACTTCACTGATGCAGAGAATGGACTTAGAGGCATATTCTTTGAAAAGCAAGTATGGAAAGCATTTGGCAATTCGCTTAAATTGTCATTAATCTGTGCCTTAATTGCTGGTACCTTAGGTATCTTGGTTGGTTATGCCGTTGCTAAAAAAAGAGGAACATTCCTCTCTAAAGCACTAGATAACTTGGCCTTCCTTCCATATTTAATGCCTTCTATGGCTCTTGGAGTTGCTTTCCTTGCAATTGGACAAAGCTGGGGAATACAAAAATCATTCCTAATATTAGTAATTGTAGGGTCAATTAAATACCTGCCGTTTGCATCTAGGTCTGGTATATCGGCAATGATGCAGCTATCTGGGGAAATCGAAGAATCTGCCACGATAGCAAATGCCCCATGGTGGAAGAGAATGCTGATGGTTATATTCCCGATTCAAAAATCAACATTTATATCAGGTTATATCCTTCCATTTACTTCCTGTATGAGAGAATTGTCCTTATTCGTTCTCCTTACTGGTGCTCAGACGACATTGCTTACAACATTATTAGATGACTGGCTACAGTGGTGGCCACAATCGGCTAATGCCCTTAACTTATTGATTATTGTTACCATACTAATTATCAATGGGCTTGTTAATTTACTAACAGGGGCCTCAATTGATAAAGGTGTAGGAGGAAAATAAAATGCCAAAAATCGTATTAGAAAACGTAACCAAAAGATGGAAGGACTTCTATGGCGCCGACCATCTTAATATGGTAATCGAAGACAAATCCTTCATTACCCTTTTAGGCCCATCTGGGTGTGGTAAGACTACAACCCTTCGTATGATTGCCGGTCTAGAAACCCCAACTAGCGGGCGTATTACTATTGGAGACGAAGTCGTCTTTGATAGCGAGCTCGGAATCAATGTCCCGCCAAACAAACGCCATGTCGGCTTCCTTTTCCAAAACTATGCATTATGGCCACATATGACTGTCTATAAAAACATCATGTTTGGTTTAAATAACGTAAAAGAAGAAATGGTTGTCCATGCTAGCGAATATGAACGTCTATTTAAACTTTCTTCAGTCGTTAATGATGTCGATAAGATCATTGAAGCCCACAATTCTTCTATTGACCGTGATGGAAAAGCTGATATAAAGAAAGAATTGCTCTCTCTTATCGATACTTTCACTATTTCGATGACTTCTGCTAAAGAATTAGCGGATTTGAAGCTTTATGAAAATATCGATGCTAGCAAAGAAAAAGCCGAAGCTGCTTCTAAGACATATTTAGAAAAAGCCGAAACCGAAAAACAAAAATACCTTGAAAAGGGTTTTGAAATCGATAAAGACTTCGATTTAGTCAAAGACGGCGAAAAAGTAAAGAAAGTCCGTCGCCTAGATAAAGAAGAGAAGGATTTAAGATTGCGTCATGTTGCTAGAGTAGTTAAAATCGGTGAATTCATGGACCGCTATCCAGCCGAATTAAGTGGTGGTCAGCAACAGAGAGTTGCCATTGCCCGTACTTTAGCCCCAGGACCAAAAGTCTTGTTCATGGATGAACCTCTTTCCAATTTGGATGCCAAATTAAGGCTGGAGATGAGAGCCGAATTGAAACGTCTCCATGTTGATACTGGTGCAACATTTGTCTATGTTACCCATGACCAACTCGAAGCTATGACTTTGGCTACTAAGATTTGTTTGATTAGCAATGGCGTCATCCAGCAATATGACCCACCTCTAGTAGTCTATGCAAAGCCATATAACGAATTTGTTGCTGACTTCGTTGGCAATCCTGCAGTCAATTTCCTTCCTGTTGAGGTTAGCCAGGGAAAAGGCTCGCTCCATATCAAGGGATTAAATGGGCTTCTTGATGTTTCCTATTTGCCTAATAATGCCAAATTTAGCCTTGCTGAATCTGAAAGGGAGGCTGAAGAATTAGAGGCAATCAGAAAGACTAGAAAAGAAGAAATTTCCCAAGAGAAGGGATATGTAGAAAAACGTAACGTTGATAAGGATTTCGTTCCTCATGTTGCTACTATTAGCGGGGATGAGCCAAAATCTAGCTGCCGTTATTATCTAGGTATCCGTCCTGAAGCCATTAGGCTACATGAAGGAAAAGGTATTGAAACCGAAGTCTATGCTGCTCTTCCAAGCGGTATGGAAACTATTGTTAGACTTAAAGTAGGTGAAAATATCATTACTTCTGTCGTCTTTGGAGGAGAAGATTATTCAGCCGGAAGTAAGATCAACCTTACTTTTGAAGGCGATGGCATATTACTATTCGATTCAAAAGACGGTAGATTAGTTACTAGCGGAAAGATATTATGAGTAAATTTCTTCTAGAACGTGATTATAAATTCGCTTCAGAAGAGATATTAAATGCAAATAAAAAGGGAAGTGAAGGGATAACCCTCACCTTAAGTAGGGGTGATTCCATCATCTTCCCTTATTCTTTTAAAATCTCAACTGACTTTGAATCTAGCTACTATTATGTAAAAAAGATTATCCTTACCCTTGTCTGGATGGTTGGAGGGGATTCTATTTATTATAATGGGAGCCATGATTTCTTTATCTATTTAAAGGATAAGTTATATAAAGATGAAGAGGTGCTAAATTCTTTTAGGGAGATGGAAAATATCTTTTCTATTCCTTTTGAAGTAAAAGAAAATTTAGCCACTTTAGCCAAAAAAGAACATCTAACTAGATTTGGTACTTCTTTTGATGGATATAGGATTGGGTTAGATCTAGGTGGTTCGGATAGAAAGGTAACTGCTTCTAAAAACGGGGAAGTCTTATTTTCAGAAGAAGTCATCTGGGATCCAAAAAACCAAAAAGATTATAGATATCATGAAGAAGGTATATTAGATTCCTTATTAAGGGCTAAATCATATCTTCCTAGAGTCGATGCGATTGGAATATCTACGGCAGGGGTTGTTTTAGATAACTATTATAAATCACCTGCATTATTTAAAGACGTTCCATCTATTGATGTCAAAGAACATGTAGCACCTATATTCTTTAATATAATAAATAAATATTTCAAAGGCGTCCCTTTTGCAGTTGCAAATGATGGGGATGTCTCAGCAATCGGAGCTTCTTTATTATTTGATAAGGATAATGTCTTAGGGTTAGCGTTAGGTACTTCTTTTGCAGCAGGATATGCATCAAAAGGATGCTTAAATAATTTCATTAATGAATTATCTAAAGTACCGGTTAATTTCGATATTAATGCAAGAAGCCATTATATATTCAACATAAAAGGTGCTGCGAGCGATTATCTTTCCCAAAAAGGAATTGTTCTCCTATTAGAGAAAAACGGCAAAAAATATAAGGGCAAAAACTTCCCTAGCAAACTTCTTGAAATACAAGAAGATGCGAAGCGTGGCGATAAATTGACTCTAGATGCCTATCATGATATGGGATTATATCTAGGCGATGCCATATATTATTTCTCTTTGTTTGCTCCTATTAGTAGCGTACTTCTACTTGGCCGCGTGTTAACTGGAGTCGGGGGAGAGATAATTAAAGATGTCGCTTCTAATTATCTAAAGGAAAAGAAAGCGAATATAGAAGTATTTACTCCTGATGAAAACTTCAAAAGGCTAGGACAAAGCTATATTGCTTCTTGTCTACCTACAATAGATTA
>JALEUF010000071.1 GCA_022781015.1 Caryophanales bacterium | reverse complement strand
AATCTACCATGATGGTTATATGAACCGGTTCCTAGATTTGGGGTAGGGCAACCCTTGAAAGAGAATGTAGCCCCGTCAGTTCCACCTCTAATCGGAGGGAAGGTAGGAGTTAATCCAAGTCTAGCAAAAGCTTCTTTTGCAGTTTCAATTGCTTCAGGATGTTTATCTAAGACTTCCTTCATGTTTTTATAGTCATCATGGATTTCGATTGTTATCTTGGCTTTCGGATAGCTTTCCTGCAAGGATTTAGCAGCTTCCATGAATTCTTCTTTTTGCTGCTCGAATTTTTTCTTGTCATGATTTCTTATGATGTAGTGGAGGCAAGCTTTCTCGACATTGCCTTCAACGCCTACTAGATGATTGAAGCCTTCTCTACCTTCAGTATATTCAGGACGTTTCGTTTGAGGTAACAACCTATCAAATTTGAGGGCGATATGAGCGGCGTTGACCATCTTTCCTTTGGCTTCGCCTGGATGAATAGAGAACCCGTGTATGCAAATATCAGCATGGGCGGCATTAAAAGTCTCACAGGCGATTTCATCAAATTTGCCTCCATCAATCGTGTAGGCATACTTAGCCCCTAACTTTTTCGCATCAAAATGATCGGCCCCTCTTCCAATTTCTTCGTCTACCGAGAAACAGAAGCAGATTGGCCTATGCTTAATTTCTTTATGGGTAACAAAATAAGATAAAACAGACATTATAATGGCAACACCAGCCTTATCGTCTGCCCCAAGTAAAGTAGAACCATCGGTAACTACTAAATCATCCCCAATATGTTCGCCTAAAGTTGGGAATTCTTTCGGAGACATTGAATAAGTATCGTTTAATTTGATTACCCCACCTTTGTAATTCTTTATTATTTGAGGGTTAACATCCTTGCCAGTTATTTCTAATGCTGTATCAACGTGGGCATTTAAGCCAACTGGATCCATATCGGATTCGCCATCTAATTTGCCATATAGGATTCCATATTCATCAATATAGGAAGAAATTCCCATATCCTTTAATTCCTGCTGTAGTAATCTACTTAGATTTAGTTCTTTTTCCTCACTAGGAATTGTGTTGCTATTTTCATTTGCTTGAGTATCGATTTTTACGTAACGGAGAAACCTCTCTAGATTTTGATCCATATTTTCCCTTTCTTCTCAAAACGAAATTATTCTAGCAAACTAATCTTAATAGGTGTAGGGGAACCTAAATAATTAGGTTAATTTAGTTTAATTAGTTGAAACTACTTACAATGCATATAAAATATGCAAGAAAGAAATGGAGGCTAATAATGGCTAATAAACATTTAGGTGCTTTAGATGAAAGCACGACCAAATCCATAATGGATTCATATTTAAAAGATGACAAGAATACTTTGACTAGGCATGCTTTATCGCGTTCTAGCTTAAGTGATGTAACTTTTGTCTCATCTTCAAAAACTAATTTGAACAATGTCTTTTCAATTGATTTAAAGACGATGCCGGTCTGCAATCAAAAGCAATCTGGTAGGTGCTGGATATTCGCTGCCTTAAATATCCTAAGGGAAATGATTGGAAAGAAATGCAAGATAAAGAATTTTGAATTATCCCAAAATTACATTTCTTTATATGACAAGATAGAAAAGGCTAATTTTGCCCTGGAATCAATAATTACTTTATGCCAATATTCCCCAAACCAAAGAGTATATCAATATATATTGAATTGCCCAGTTTCTGATGGGGGACAATGGGACATGTTTGTAAATCTAGTCCTTAAATATGGCCTTATGCCAAAAGATGCCTTTATTGAGACTAGCCAAAGCGAAGGAACTAGGGAAACAGATTTTGTTGTTAATGCCTATATTAGGAAATTTGCTTTTGAAGCAACTGCTCTAGCTAAAGAAAAGAAAATGATTGAAGTAAGGAAACTCAAAGATAAATACATGGAACAGATTTATAAGATGTTTTTATCTGCATTTGGAGTTCCTCCAAAGAAGTTCGATTTTAGATATACCGATGAAAAAGATAAATTCCATTGCGAAGAAAACTACACCCCAATGTCTTTCTTTGAGAAATATATCGGAAAAGATGTCCTCGAATCCTTCCAATCCTTAATAAATTCCCCAACAAAAGACAAGCCATATAAACGTAATTACACGGTTGATTATCTAGGAAATGTCATTGAAGGAAGACCAATTAACCACCTTAATGTATCTATGTCTAGGATGAAAGAAGCCATAATTGCCCAACTTAGCGATGGAAATCCAGTTTGGTTTGGTAGCGATGTTTCTTTCTATAGGGATAGAGCAGGTGGATGCTGGGACGATAATGCATTCGATTATAAGACCATGTTTGGCAATGGCCTTGATTTTGATAAGGGTGGTATGCTTGATTTCCGTCATTCTGCGATGAACCATGCGATGGTTATAACCGGAGTTGATTTAAAAGATGGCAAGCCAGTAAAATGGAAGATTGAGAATTCCTGGGGTAGTGATAATGGACATGCTGGATATTACATCATGTCTAGTTCCTGGTTTGATAAATTTGTCTATCAGGCTGTAGTAGATAGAAAATATCTAAACAAAGTCGAATTAGACGCGTTAAAGAAAGAACCAATTCACCTTGATCCTTGGGATCCAATGGGTACTTTAGCAGACTGAAGATGAAAAAAGGCAACCTATTAAAGATATTGTTTGTCAAAGGAAGTAGAAGCATTAAGAAAAACGTGCTTCTATTTCTTTCTATGTTTTTAATGGGCGCTTTAGCCTTGACTCTATATGTAGGATTATCTTCTAATTCAATCTCGCTTTCTTCTAGAGTTGATAAAGCCTATCTAGAAGGGAATTATCCTTCCTATTTTGCCTTAGTAAAAGAAGATGACCCATATAATGAAAAGAAAATAAAATCATTATTAGAGGAAGGTGAATATTATGAGAAAAGATTATTCCTTCCGATAAAACTAAACGGAAGGGAATCTTATCTAGGTGTAGTAGAACCATCCTTTACTTTATCTAAACCAACCAAATTAGAAACTCCTTCATCTTCATCTGCTTTCTTTTATATTGATTCTTCTTATAAAAACAATAATTTTGGATTTAGCGCAGAGGTAGGGGATTTAGTTTCTTTTTCCATCCCTATTTCTTCTTATTTATCTTCCTATTCGTCTATGTTATCTAAGCTAGATAAATATGTATTAGATGGGAAAGAAAACATATTGAATAAACAGGATTTGATATTAGGGATGGGACTAACTTCCTTTATGGAGCATCCTGAAAATATATCAAAGGCTGCTTATAATCCATCTTTGTTATTGATGGATAAATCTTCTTTCTCCTCATTAATAGAAAACCAAATAAAGGATAATTATTCTAGCGAGGTTTCTTCTAGCTTGATTGATCTATTGTCTACTTTCCTTTCTCCAAATGAATATCTATTTAAATTGAATAAAGGAAGAGAAAATATAGTAAAAGAACAAGTAGAGGAGATATTTGGTTCCACCTCTAGCTTAGCAATGTCTTTTCTAGGCCATAATAATCCTTTGGAAAGTTCGGTCTATGTCGAATTAACCCAGGCAAAGCAATTGACTTATTTGTTTCCCGCCTTATTTTTCCTTGTTGCTACTTTGGTAATGTTAACGACCTTGTCCCAAATGATAGATAAAGAAAGATTAGAGATAGGGACATTAAAGGCGATTGGACTATCTAATAAAGAAATATTAGGCCATTATATGTCTATTACTTCCTTTATTTTAGGTTTGGCATGCCTAGTTGGCTTTATTATAGGCCCATTGATAATCCCATCTATCATGGGCCAAAAATATGACATTTTATATACCCTTCCCTTAAGGAATATGTTTGTCTTCCCTTGGGTGAATGCAATAGGCTCAGCCCTCATAATGATTGGATTAGGATTCTTCTCTACTTTCTATTCTTGCTTCAAAGTAATTAGAGAAACCCCTTCATCTTGCATGAGGCCAATTATAAGAAAGGAAGAAAAAGAAGGGGGGCATTACTTAATTAAGTCATCTTCCCCGACGATTTTATCTTTAAAGATGTCGCTTAGGAGCATCAAGTCAAACATCTTTAAAAGTGCGATGGTTGTAATCGGGGTTGCCGGATGTGCAACGTTACTTTTATGCGGATATGGAATAGATGATACCTTAAACAAGGGAATTAGTACTGACCTAGCGTTGAATTATACTTCTTCTTTTACGGCAACTTATAACGAATCAGATTCCCCTCTTAGCTTAGATGATTGTAGTTATGTAGAAACTTATTCAAATTCATATTTATCTTCTTCAACCATATCAACTAAATCTAGAAGCGAGGTCTATTACGTTAGGTTATATGAAGATAGCCATCCTTTCTATAAGGTTGATTTGCCATCTACTGGAGTTGCTATTTCTATAAAAACATCGAAGACATTAGGTGTTAAAGTAGGGGATGAGATTAATTTTACTGCCTTTAACAAAACCTATACTTCAACAGTTTCTTCTATATTTGAGACATTTTCTTTAAACGGGGTATCCGCGACTTTTTCTAGCCTAGGCTTAACCCCTAGATATAATTATTGCTACATCAAATCTAACGAGAAGATACCTCTAGATGAAGTAGAAAAACAAATAAAGGATAACCATAAAGAGATTTCTACCATTATTTCAACTGAAACTGCAAAAGAAAATATCGAAGTAACCGTATCCGGAATAAAACTCATGACTGGGGCAGTCAAGTATTTTGCAATTGCTTTAGCTCTTGTTGTCTTATATAACCTTTCCTTAATGAATTTCACCTTGAAAAGAAGAGATATAGCAACTTTAAGGGTATTGGGCTTTTCTTCTTTTGAAATAGGAGAGACACTCATGTTTGAATCACTTATTCTCTCTTTGGTTGGCTTCTTTATCGGATGCCTATTTGGCTTTCCATTCATGTCTGCCGTACTTAAAGTTAATGAAGTTAGCTTTGTTGAATTTCTAAAGACAATCAAATTTAGCTCATACGTGTATTCATTTATCCTTACTTTTGTTGTATTTGCTATTGTCAATTTCATCCTTGCTTTAAAGAGTAAGAAAGTAAAGATGGTCGAATCATTAAAGGCAATTGAATAAAGCATTTTCCTTGCATTTATCCATTATTAAAGTAAGATAAAAGCATGGAGGAAATGAACATGGAAGGAAAAGTACAAAAATATAGGTGCTTAGTATGTGGGGAAATTGTCGTTCCTAATGAAGATGGGACATGCCCAGTCTGCGGAGCTCCTTTTGAGGATTTGGTTCCAGTAGACGAAAACGGAAACGACATCGCCTAATTCTTAATACACCAATCAAGTAAAGAATAAACAATCGGTTCGACATAACTTCTATTAGATTCATGATAGAAGTTGCGTTCGGACTGATTTTCTTTTCTTTGATAATCAACTTTCAATCCTTCTAGGACTTTGACATCAACATCCTTTAGATATTCAAATTGGTCTAACTTAACTCTTTCTTTATTGAAATAGGAAGCAGTTATAGTAGAAGTAGATGCATCAAAAGTATCGTTATAGAAAACCCCGCCCGCATCGATGACATTGCCATTTTTACTAATTCCATCTGGATTGATATGGAATATAGTCGGGATATATCCTGTTTCATAACCCATTGGATTAGAGCTAGATTCGCTTAATCCATAATCAAGTTTGAATTTCTCCCATTGATCTTTAGCCAATTGCTGATATTCTTGCTCGATTTTAGTCCCATTAGAATTAACGCTAGGCCCAGATTCTTTGCCATTTTCATCAGCAACTTTTCTAATCCCCAAAACACCTGTATCAATATAAAATAAGGGGGACGTGTTATCGTTTGCCCTAAAATAAGAGGTAATAGAAGTCTCTTCTAGATAGCTACAATCTGGACATCCTCCTAAACCAAAATATATGGTAAATTCGAGTACTCCAGTTAACTTCTTTTCATATAGGGAATCTAATATGGTTTTATCTATCTTTAACATTCTAGGATAGCTAATTCTTGCATCCATCCATGCTTCAAAAGATTCTTTAGAAGTAACCCAAGGCTTATTTTGGTCTACGTTATCATTTTGATATTTAAGTGTTCCGTTCTCAAATATCCCTAAAGTCTCGTGGTTAGAAAATAGCTTTAATCCAAATTGTTCCTCTTTTTTGGATATATCTTGGTAATCAAGGAAATAGACTAGCAAATTATGTTTCTTGATATAAGGGGAGAGGATATTATCGTGCCACTCGGCATAGCAGGAACAGAAATTGACCGTTGAATGGACTAGGAGGATAAAATTCTTTTTTTCGCTTGCTAGATTATTAACTTCATCATAACTTATCTTGATCATATGGGAATCATTTTTGATTTCTTCATCCATTCCAATCAAAGTCCCCATGTCAATATTAACCTTGCTAACTGAATCGATGTTATTCCCACAGGAAAATAGAAGAGGAAAACACAAGAAAGGAAGGGTGATATTTTTGATGATTTTTTTGTTTAATTTATCCATAAAATTCCTTCAACAAAATTAATTGAAAAAATTATAGCAATTTTTCGTTAAAATACTATTAAAAATAAATTTTTAAAAGTTTAGGAAAAGACTCGATGATATCGAAGAAATCTCGATTTTTAGATTTTAAAAAAACGAAAGAAAAAAATATTTTGAAAATTTTTATTTATTTTTGTTAAATTTACCTATATATTTTTGTGCGTTGATTTTTGACTCCTTGGTAGCAAATCGGCATTACATTTCTTTGTCTTCTTTTATGAGGGAGGGTAAACGTTATGGAAGAAAACAATAATACCATCATCAGCTTGTCACATGTATGCAAGAAATTCGACGGGACAACCGTTGTTGAGGACTTCAACCTCGATGTGCGAAAGGGAGAATTCATAACCATTTTAGGTCCATCTGGCTGCGGCAAGACTACGACTTTACGTATGATTGCAGGTTTTGAACTTCCTAGCTCTGGTCAAATTTTTTTAAATGGAGAGGATATTTCTTTACTTCCTCCATATAAAAGACCTGTTAACACAGTATTCCAGCATTATGCATTATTCGCCCATCTTGATGTCTATGATAATGTCGCCTTTGGACTAAAGTTAAAGAAAATTCCTTATCAAGTAAAGAATAGAAAAGGCGAAATGGTCACTAAATACAAAAGATTGACCCCAAAGGAA
>JALEUF010000014.1 GCA_022781015.1 Caryophanales bacterium | reverse complement strand
GGCTTTGATGCCAAAAATGGTGTCTGGGTCGATATGTTTGAAAAAGGCATTGTTGATCCAACTAAGGTCACTAGAAGTGCAATTCTAAATGCCTCTTCTATTGCTTCCTTATTTGTTACCACTGAGGCTGCTGTTACTGAACTAAAAGAAGAAAAACCGGCTGCTCCAGCAATGGGTAACGACATGTATTAATAAATAGTTTACCCCTTTAGGCCCTCTAGAATAATCTAGGGGGTCTTTTTGATTGTAAGCAAATCCAATTAAAAAGATGCGATAGATACGTATTTATTTAGATAAAATGTAAATTAATTAACCATGGATATATTTTTTGTTTTAGAATATATACATGTCAAATTACCTAATATATTCCCTTGAGGATGATGAGGATATTTCTTCTATCATCAAAATAGCCTTGTCTAAAAATGGGCTAGATGTAGTTGCTTTTTCTACTGGAGAAGCATTTTTGGAAGCATTTAGAAAGAAGCCATGCGATTTATTGCTTCTAGATTTGATGTTACCGAAGATGCAAGGAAAAGAAGTACTTGAATCTATTAAGAATCATAAAAGGACTAGGGTTATAGTGGTATCTGCCAAATCTGAGATTTCCGATAAAGTCGAATTATTAGATCTTGGGGCAGATGATTACCTCCCTAAGCCTTTTGATATAAAAGAATTAGTATCAAGAGTAAAAGCACAGCTCCGCCGTGTTAAAGAGAATTCCAATATAGCTAAATATGGTCCATTTGAAGTAATTATTGATAAAGGCATAGCTAAATATAATGGACATATATTGGATTTGACTCCATCTGAATATCTAATATACCTAGATTTAATCGAGGCTAAAGGAGAAGCTAAATCTAGGGAGAAACTTGAATTTTCCTTTAGGGGCAAATCTAGCTTGGGCAAATCTAGTCGCGCCTTAGATATGCATATAAAGCATCTAAAAGGCAAGATAGATGGAAGATTATCTTCAGTATATGGGGTAGGTTATAGATTAGATGTCTAATTCAAAAAAGAAATATAGATTCGAACTAGGTGTATTTTGCCTTTCTTTCTTGCCCTTTTTAATTGGGACACTTACTTTTTATTTGACTTCAAAACATAATTTCGAGAATGAAGTTTCTTATCTTGGCAATGATGTATTTTCTTCAATTAGGGATAAAAACGAAATAAAGGAAGTCGAATATCAATATAATGATTCTCCTTTGTACCGGTTATATCTATTTAATAAAGATGAAGGGAAACCATTTTTTGATTCATCTAATAAATATGATAAAACATATTCCCGTTATGAATTATTTGCAAAAGTAGGGCACCCGTATTATCAAAAAGAAGAAAAAGGGGAGTATTTCTACGAAACATATTTCTCCGCCACGAATGATATTTATATTATCTTTGGAAAGAAGGTAGATTTTGTTGTTCCTTTCTCTTTGTATTTTTGTTCAATTGGATCGGCCTTATTATTTGGATTAGATGCAACATTTGCCTATTTCTATATCAAAAAGAAGAAGAAAGAATTCAATTTGCTTCAAATCCAAGTCAAGAAATTACGTAAATTAGCAGACGAAGAACCTTTGCTTGAATATGAGGATTCGACTGAATTCTATGTTAGGTCGCTTCGCGATTCTAGACGTCAAGTCGATTACCTTCTTTCAAAAGCCAAGCAAGAGGCAAAGGAAAACCAATTTGTCCTCGATTCTTTTTCCCAAGGGTTAGTAGTCTTAAATAATAAGAATGAGATTATTTCCTTGAATAAGAAAGCAATAGATATATTTTCTTTATCTAGTGATTATAAGGATAGGGATTTACGCCTATTAGATATAGCTCCTAAAACTGTTAAAGAGATGTCGACAGTCAATAAGACTAGGATTAAGTCGACATTTTTTGAACAGATTGGTTCTAGGATCTATAAAATAGAAGTTGCCCCCTTAGAATTTGAAAAGATTAAGAAAGAAGATAATTATCCTAGCGTGGCTTCTATTTTAATTGATGTAACTGAAGAATATAACGCGGATAAGATGAAAAAGGATTTCGTCGCGAATGCTAGTCATGAACTTAAATCCCCGATTACATCCATCTTAGGATATTCGCAGCTTATTTCAGAAGGATTAATCGAAGATAAAAATGAAATAATAGATACATCTAATAAAATTGAAAAAGAAGCCAAGCGTATGAGCAAGATTGTCTTTAATTTGCTTAGATTATCTTCAATTGAGAATAACCAATTAAGGACAATAGGAAGGATTAATCTAGAAAAAGGAATAAAGGATTTAGTCGAGTCCATTAGGCTTCAAATAGAGAAAAAAGATTTAGAAGTGGATATAGATATACCTACTGATATGGAAATAAAGATGAACGAAATGGATTTCCAGGACCTTTTCTTAAATCTGATTGATAATGCGGTCAAATACAATAAAGAAGGGGGACGTATATCAATTAAGGCCGATAAAAAAGAGAATTTTGTAGCGATAGAAGATAACGGAATTGGTATAAGCAAAGAAAACCTTTCACGTATATTTGAAAGGTTCTATAGGGTCGATAAGGCTAGAAGCAGGAAAGACGGCGGAACTGGGTTAGGATTATCAATTGCTAAATATGTCGCCTCTTATTATGGATATTCTCTAGATGTAACATCTACTCTAGGTGTTGGTACTAAATTCACCTGTTACTTTGAAAGCAAAGATAACGAGATAAAATAAAGATTTAATCGAAATAAAATAATATAAATGTAAGCAAAAAGTAATTTTCTCTTTCATTTGTAACCGCTTCCAAACTATAATTAAGTCAATAAAAATTCATATCCAAAAGGAG
>JALEUF010000197.1 GCA_022781015.1 Caryophanales bacterium | reverse complement strand
CAGGGTTAGAAATCTTTTCACCATTATCTATCAAATTGAAATTCAAAACCTTTGAAGAGAACTTCTGGTTGCTAGAAGCATATAGGGTGAATTCATCAACGGGTTCATTATTTTCAATTAATTCAACATATGAATTTGGCTTAATAGTTAAAATGAAGCTCCTAGAAATATCATTACCCTTATACTTGGTTTTTATCCTAGCGTTAGTAAGACCTTCGCTAATCCCAGTTATCTTAGTGCCGTTACTAGTGGCAACATTACTATTATCAATTCTTACATCATATTCTAGATTTGGATAATAGGATTCGCCGTTATAAGAAATATATGGAGATATATCATGGCTAACCCCAACATAAAAGACTGTATTTTCAACTTTTATGCTAGGTAGACTTCCTGAATCGAAAACCTTTACATCTATTTGATATTTACTTCCTTCACTAGAAGAAGAAACAGTTGTTTCACCTACACCTCGTGCGATTAATTTAGCATTTTCGACAGTAACCACGTTTTCATTCGCGCTAGTCCAGTTCAATAAAGATGGATCATCTAAACCATCGAATGTAATCATCGATTCTTGATATAAATCAAGCCATGCCCTGCTTGTTTTTGTAATAGAAGAGCCACAACTAGCCAAAAAAGAAGAAACTAGAATTGAAATTATTGTAAACAAGAATGACTTTCTATGCTTTTTCATTTTTCACTCCCTTACCTAGAAACACTAAACGCCCCTAAATAACGTTTATCTGTAGAATCGTTGCCTTCGAAATCATATTTATTCATATGGTCAAATAATTCACCTTGTCCGACAATATTAGAACTAGAACAAATGAAATCTTTTGCATTATCAAACCCCTTCTTCGCTTCAGCTATATTTAGTTCAGGATCAAATAAATATGTATTTTCTAGAGGGAAAATAGATAAGAAATCTTCGTTAAAATTATAGAATAAATTACTAGAGAATTTAGGTTCTTTAAAATGAGAAATCCCGCTATCAAGAGTGCGATTATTCCTTAGATAAACAATATTATTTTCAAACATTAATCCAGTGCAGAGAACATTGTTTGTAAAGCTTCCATTGTTAATCAATTTCTCTTCACCTGAATTGCCAGGCATAACAATCGTGTTGTTATAAATCGATAAATCCTTTAAGGCATCGCTAGTTTCAAATACCGTTCCACCATTATCGGCAAAAACATTGTTTCTAATAGTCACAGGTCCCCAAATAAAGCTCCTTTCACGATGAGGCAAACCATCATCGTCTCTAACAGGAGTTCCATCCGCATTATAAATAGTCATTACTTCTGAATTTGTGCAAAGCAAGATGCCACCACCATCATTATGATGAGAATAGTTATATTGGAATGTGATGTTTTTGCAGGATTTATCAATATCAAAACCCTCGCCATCGCCAGACCCATTCAATAAATGAGTATATGCAACTTCATTATATTGGATCGTGTAATTAATGGTTGAATGGCACCATAAACCACAGCAATAATAAGCACCACGACCTAGATATTGTGCGTTATAGCAGGTGTTATATTCCATAATCCCGCCATTCACGCCAAGTAGAATTACTCCATCTCCGCCCATATAATCTAAGTGATTGTTTACTACATTAACATTCTTAGATGGATACCAACCTAAATCATCGTTGATATAAGTATTGTTCCCCCATTCAATCCCTGGCCTTTTTACCCATTGGGAATCAAAGAATACACCGGCACGGGAAACTTGTTCAATTCTATTTCCCTTGATCCAAACATTTTCAAACCAAGAAGGTCCTATAGCTTTCATAGTCCCTGCATTAAAATAAATGCCGGCACATTGATAAATAAATTTTCCATTTGGAGTAACTGATGCAGGTGATACAAATGATATATCAACATCTTTTGGGGTTAATCCCTGCCCTTGATATTGGCTAGGCAGCCCATTTTCAAAATTAAAGTTTATATCGTGTATGTAATTATCTTCGAACACGATATTCTTAAGCGCGCCTTCCGATGTAGTAAATACATTTATCCCTCTTTCAGCTTCAATGTTTGTAATTTCTAGTTTCGAAATCCTAACATTGCTACCAGAAACATTAATCCCATAGGGGGCTGAGACAAATTTTGCATACCCATTATTTCCTTCTCCGTATGAAGATATTAATAATGGATATTGTTCGCTTGCCTCGAAAGAAACAACATTAAGGGTATTTTCATAAGTTGTCCCTGCTTTAAATAATATGCGTGTAGGAACCTCTTTTATTTCCTTAATAATTGTATCTACTTTGGAAATGCTTTTTATAGGAGAGTCTATGCTTAATCCATCGTTGCTATCATCACCAGAAGCCGAATCTACATAATAAGTTGTATATGCAGCTAATGAAACTTCGCTAAATTTAGAAGAAGTGACCAAGCCATCATATTCGAATTCAACTTTACCTGTCGTGATGGACTCAAAAGAACTAGTTCCAGAACAAGATAGGCAAAAAAGTGAAAATAGTATGGGCAATAATTTAAAATGTGCTTTCATATTCATATTTTATTTATTGGTCTCCTTTTAAAACATGGATATTCTTCCCCTAAAAATGTAATTATTTTTAATCTACGTATTTGTTCTCCTCTAAAAATGAGCAAATCATGTTGGCAAATAGATAATGCATCTTTCTGGTTGGATGATTTATGTAATTGCAAAGCAATAAAGACGTATCGATGCCATAGCTTTCTAATTCTTTCCATTTAGCATAAACATCAATTACAGGCACATTGTATTTAGCTGCAATTTCTTTTTCGGCTTCAACAAATAAATCGACTCCCCCATTATTTTGAAGTGAAGCGCATGTCGAAGCGAATTCTTTTAACTCTATAGGTTCTTCATTGTTTACGTATTTATTGACCATATTATGTGTCATGAAAACAACTTTGATATTTCTAGCAATGAATTTTTCATAAATCGAAGATAAATTGGATTTGAATAATTCGACATTCTGATTTGCAAAATCATTAAGTCCAAAACACATTATTACCAAATCTACATTCTTGGAAATTATTTCAGGAACGACCTCAACCGCCCCGCTAGTATCTCTTCCGCTAAAACCGAAATTAAAGAATTCGAATTCCTTATTTGGATAAGATTGTCTTAGTTTATTTTCCACTAATGTCCTAAAGCAATTTGGATAATCCCTAATTACTTCTAATTGACCATTAATCCTAGTAATTTCAAAGCAGCCTTCTGTTACACTGTCACCAAAAAAAGCAATCTTCATTTTTATCTCTCCCTTGAATATTGACTATAAAAATCAAGCTCAATATCTATCTTTTCACGTAGTTTTATATCAATTGAACTAGAACCTATTTGAATTTCAAATAATCCATTTTCAACATACCAGTCATGGATAGAAGCGTTATAAAAGGCAAAACTAGATTTATCCAGCTTAAATGAAACGGTCTTTTTCTCCCTAGCAGGAATAAATACCTTCTCAAAACCTTTTAGTTCCCTTAAAGGACGAGAAACCGAGGAAGAAAGATCACTAACATAAAGTTGGATAACTTCTTTTCCATCTATATCAGAAGCATTTTCAATATCTACAAACACCTCATAATCGGTTTCGCTTAATTTATTTATCCTTAAAGATGAATATTCAAAATTTGAATAAGAAAGACCATAACCAAAAGGATAGATAATCTTATAGCTAGGATCATTCATCCTTCTATAACCTACAAATACGCCTTCGTTATACCTAACGAGGCTGTCGGTTGAATTTACCCCATCGACAAATTCATTATCTTCGCATGTAATAAATGTTTCACTTAATTTGCCACTAGGATTAGTTTTTCCTAGCAAGACATCAGCTAAAGCCTCATTTATTCCTTCTCCGCCATATCCAGCAAAGACAAT
>JALEUF010000196.1 GCA_022781015.1 Caryophanales bacterium | reverse complement strand
TGGTCGATATCATCAGTTTGGCCAATGCCATCCATGATATTGCAGAAATAAGAGAAGCAAGCAACCATATCAGAGATAGTTACTCTTGGGAGATTTAGATGCAAGTCGGTACCAATAATGGCGCAAACCCTATCATCAACTTTGTCATTAGCATAGACTTTGACGATGTTGACCCTAGAATGTTCATCAATCTTGGTATTGACTCTCAAAACCTTTTCATGGGCACCATTTTCGAAGAATTCTTCGTCTTTTAAGGCGATTACTTCTTCTTTTGTTAATTTGTGTCCCTTTGGATATTTGATTTCACCATCGCTAGAAACGAGGTTTTCGGCAAGTATCCTACCGGCTAAACGGTCATAGATACCAAGTTTGGAATTGTATTTGAATCTGCCAGCACGTCCAAGGTCATACCTCTTGTCATCAAAAAATTTTTGGACAAGGAAAGTAACGACACCATCTGGAGTGACTGGTTCGCCTGGCTTTAATTTCTTGAAGATATCAATTAAGGCTTGGGTGCCATCTTTGATATCAGAATCCTTCTTCAAGGTAAGGTTCATTTGTTCGGTATCGCCAAATAAAGAAAGCAAATCTTCTTCTTTATCTAGGCCGAGTGCCTTGAAAATGATGGTAGCTGGCATCTTTCTTTGTCTATCAATTCTGACCCATAAGACATTTTTCATGTCGGATTCGAATTGTAGCCAAGTGCCACGGGTTGGGATTATTTCGCCATTATAGATATGTACACCACTCTTATCTAAGGTATCTTGGAAATAAGCTCCTGGAGACCTAACAATTTGAGAGACAATGACTCTTTCGGCACCATTGACGATGAATGTACCAGATTCGGTCATCAAAGGTAAATCACCCATGAATACTTCGGCTTCCTTTATTTCGCCAGATTTCTTGAAGCGTAAACGAAGGGTGGCCTTTAACTTGCTTGAATAAGTTAAGTCGTTAGCCTTGCATTCTAATGGTTGGTATTTTGGCTCTTCTAAACGGCAGGAAACGTAATCGATAAATAAATCACCAGAATAGTTTTCGATTGGGAATGTTTCCTTTAAGACTTCATCGATTCCCTTTTGTAAAAACCATTTGTAGGAATCGGTTTGGATTTCGACTAGGTAAGGTAATGCTAGACGTCCAGAAATCTTAGAGAAGTCGATTCTTCCATTGGCACCATGAGGATATTCTCTGCCAGATGGATCTTTATAAGACGTATTTGGAATGAAGTTGTCTTGTTGTGACATGTTTTACTCCTTATTTCTTCGCGATGAGGATGCGATATCCTTTTTTGCTCTTGACCACTTCTACTTCTTTGAATATGGTCTTGAGATATTCTTGGCAAGACGATGCGCCTTGTTGCTTTCGGATGACTAGGATCAATTGGCCACCTTCATTAAGATGGCTAATCGCGCCCGCGTACATCGCGTACGTAACCTTTTTACCCGCGCGTATAGGGGGATTAGTTACTATTGTGGAGAAAGATGAATTGATATTTGAATAGACGTCGCTTTCGAATATATCGACCCTAGAAGATAAGCCTAGCTTGGCTGCATTTTGCTTAGCACAATCTAGTGCCCTTCTATTTACATCGACTAATGTGACATGTCTATTCTTATCGAAATGGGCTAATAAGAGTCCGATGGGCCCTATTCCACAACCCATATCGAGTATGGAGTTCCCAAGATCGGTCTTGGCGATAGTTTCAAGCAATAATCTACTACCATCGTCGAGGCCATCTTTACAAAAAACTCCAGAATCGCTAATAAAGGAGAATTCTTCGCCTAACAAGGAGAAGCTATATTGATGAAAATCATGGGACAATTCTTCGTTATTATCGAAATATTGTGGCATGATTTTATCCTCCTATAATAGCGCAATAACCCACCCTAGGATTTTTCCTAAGGCGGGCTAATAGGCGTTTAGTAATTAAATTACTTGATTTCGACTTCGGCACCGGCGGCAACAAGAGCTTTCTTGTGTTCTTCGGCTTCGACTGGGGAAATGTGTTCTTTGACTGGGGATGGAGCAGCATCAACGAGCTTCTTGGCATCCATAAGTCCTAAACCAGTGATGGCTTGGACAGCTTTGATGATAGCAACTTTGGAACCAGTTCCTAATCCTTTTAAGATTAAGGAAACTTCGGTTGGTCCCTTGGCAACTGGGCCTTCTTCTTCAGCTGGGGCAGCTGGGCCAGCGGCGACAGCGGCAGTAACGCCGAATTCTTCTTCGACAGCTTTGACGAGATCGCTTAATTCAAGAACAGTGTATTCTTTTAAGGAAGCGATAATTTCTTCTTTGGTTAATTTAGCCATTGTTTGATCCTCCTTAATGATCAGTTGGCGGCTGGAGTTTCACCAGCTCCATCTTTTTCTGCCACAGCTTTAATAGTAGCGGCAAATTTGGTAATAGGTGCATTTAAGCACGATAGGAACATAGATAGAAGTCCGTTCTTGTCCGGTAGCTTGGCAACCTCTTTAACTTTGGCGGCGTCTAGGACTTGTCCTTCGGCAATACCACCTTTGATAACTAGGTGTTCATGGAAACGGGAGAACTTGGCCAAAACTTTTGGTCCCTTGGAAATATCTTCCGAGAAAACAAAGCCATTTGGTCCTTCAAGCATTTCTCCTAATTCTGGTTGATTTGCTTCCTTAAGGGCACGGCGAACCATGGTGTTCTTATAGACGGTGAATGTAGCATTGACACCTTCTAATGTCCTACGGAGTTCTTGCAACTCAGCGACGGTTAATCCTTGGTAGGAAACAACCGTGAGGGAACCTGCATTATCGAAACTAGAAACTATTTCGTTGACAGCATTCTTTTTAGCTTGTAGAGCGTTCTGATTCATGTTTCTACCTCCTTTCTTTTTGGATATATATGTGAAGCTTCAATATAACTAGTGAGAGTGTGAATTTATTTGCAACCTCAGCAGGGTGATCTTTTAAGGCACTTGCCCCCGGCTATCTTAGGAATACGAAGCCATTCACCAAATTAATTAGTTGCGGCCTGCAAAGGTAATCGCAACGGCTGGTCCCATGGTGGTTGAGACGGTAGCACTTAGGATATAGGTTCCCTTGACGGTTGATGGACGGGATTTAGCGATATGGTCGCAAATGGAAGCGAGGTTATCGAGTAAATCTGCATCAGAAAAGGAAACTTTGGCAATAGACATGGCGAGGTTGCCATCTTTATCAACACGGTAGGCAATCTTACCTTTTTTGATTTCGCTGACAGCGGTCTTGACATCCATAGTAACGGTACCGGTCTTTGGGTTTGGCATTAAGCCTTTTGGACCAAGGACACGACCCATTTTACCAAGTTCACCCATCATGTCTGGGGTGGCAACGATGATATCAAATCCGAACCAGTTTTCTCTTTGAATCTTTTCTAGCATTTCGATTCCACCGAAGAAATCGGCACCAGATTCCTTAGCATCATCAAGTTTGGTGTTGGTGACGACTAAGACTTTCTTGGTCTTACCATTTCCGTGTGGAAGGGTGAAAGTGCCACGGATTAATTGGTCAGCAAGGGTTGGATTAACATTCAACTTGAAGCTGACATCGATAGAAGAATCGAATTTGGTAACAGAGGTTTCCTTGACCAATTTGACGGCTTCTTCTAGTGAATAGGTTTTGGAAGCATCGACCTTCTTGAGGGCGGCTTCATATTTTTTGCTATGCTTTTTCATCTACCTGCTCCTCAATTACTTTGCATCGACGGTGATGCCCATTTGACGGCAGCTACCGGCAACGATTTTCTTAGCAGCTTCGATGTCCTCAGTGTTGAGGTCAGGAAGCTTATACTTTGCAATTTCTTCAAGTTGGGCTTGACTAATATGTCCAACTGCAGTTTTTGCATTGCCAGAACCTTTCTTGACTCCGGCAGCCTTGAGGATCAATCCAGCGACTGGGCTGGTCTTGATGACGAAGTCGTAGGACTTGTCTTCATAGGCAGTGATGATGACTGGGACGATTTCTCCCCTTCTGTCACCGGTCTTAGCATTGAAGTCGGTGCAGAACTTGTTCATGACAACGCCAGCAGATGCTAGCTTTGGGCCAGGATGGGCTTCTCCACCAGGGAGTTCCATCTTGACGACTTTGACGATCTTTTTGCTCATGTTTTTTCTCCTTTTATAGAAACAAAGCATGCAGTGGTTAGCGGGCCGTCGTCTACATTTAGGCCCTCCCACGCATTGCGCGATAAAACACGCGAGTATAACTATACGCGTGCATATGCGTGGAAATCAAGAAGAATTTTGTGATTAGTTTATTGGAAATTCAATGGTTGACATTTAGAAATGACAACATTTTTCAAATAGAAAATAAAATCATTAGCAAGCATTTATTAAACTCGTTTATCAAAAAATGCCTATTTTACTTTTAAAAACGCATTTAAACTGTCGAAAAAATATATTCATGAATAAAATAAGCAAAAATTAATTCAACTCAATTCATATTTTTGAATGACAAAAACTAAATAAAATATATTTTTATAAAAATACTTTAGTTTGTTTAAATCAATGGCAAGAGCATTGGCAGCTTTCATATATATCTCCTAAATAAGCAGAGATGTCATAACCTTGGATAAAGTAGGTCTCGGCCCAATCGTTACTAACATGATAAACATCACGAATGAAGGAAGGTTCTAATTTTAAAAAGACCATATAGGCATCGAGAATTGTCTCTTGATATTTGAAATCCACTTTAGCATTTGATGAGAATTCAATAGAATTCAACTCTTTCCCCATGTAATCAGTCCCGTTAATAAGAATTGACTCTAGAACTGGCTGTTTATTAACAAAACATCTACGTTTTCCTTCCAAAGTAAAGAATTTTGGCAAGTACCTTTCTAAATTAATTTCTTGGCTTTCGTTGCTTTCATATTTTAAATTTACAGAAATTAATTCAAGATTACAGGTAATTTCAATTGTTCCTACAAGTGAGTCGTCTTTGCGGGAATAAAACGAATATTCTTTCCCAAATTCCGTGACGACATAAGGGTTTTTGGATAATATATTTTTCTCGAGCACGTTGTAAGAGGAAATAACAACGGCATTAACAAAAGCGCGTTTTTCATAATCAATATTAATTACAAACAGTTTAACTTACTAGAGGCGCTTAAATCAACTTAAAACCAGACTTTGAAACTAAATAATACAAGTTGAGAAAAAGTCTAATATGAAAAAGCAAGCATTGATGCTTTAAACATTTTTGCTTGCTTAGTTTTTTTATTTCTTGATTTTGCTAAATCCAAGTAGCAATGAAGACAATATCATTAACATGGCTAAGCCAGAATCTGCTAGAACTGCCACAAATAAAGGTAATGACCAGGTGCCCATTATTGAAGCAATAACGGCAAGTATCATGA
>JALEUF010000189.1 GCA_022781015.1 Caryophanales bacterium | reverse complement strand
AATCCTCATATAGGAGGCTCTGCTAAGGGAAATGTTGTTAGGGAAATTGATGCTTTAGGCGGACTAATGGCTACTGCAGCTGATGTTAATCCTCTTCAAATGAAGATATTGAACACCGGAAAAGGTCCCGGAGTACAATGTTTAAGATCGCAACAAGATAAGAAACTCTATCCTAGAATAATTAAGAGTCTTCTTTCTGCAGTTCCTAATCTGACTTTAGTTGGAGAAGAAGCAATTTCAATTACAAAGGAAGATCGTTTTTTTGTTGTTACTACTAATAAAAACGTCTATAAATCCAAGACTGTAATTGTAACTTCCGGTACTTATTTAAATTCTAGAATCATCTCTGGGACGTCTTCTTTTTCTGGGGGCCCAGATGGAGAAAAAGCATCCACCTCCCTCACGGATTCGTTAAATAAACTAGGAATAAAGACATTTAGACTTAAGACAGGAACGCCTCCTAGAATCGATAAAGATACCATTGATTTTTCAAAAGGAGAAATCCAACCCGGCTCGACTTTGCCTTTGACTTTTTCCTTCTTCTCTAAGACAAAAAGAGACTATTCGAAGCAACTTCCTTGCTATTTGATTTATACGACCAAAGAAACATTAGATATCATAAATAAGCATCTTCCCGATTCTGCTTTGTTTAATGGAAATATAACTTCTAATGGGCCTAGATATTGCCCTTCAATTGAATCGAAGGTTGTTAGATTTGCCGACAAACCTAGACATCAATTGTTTCTAGAACCGGAAACTGAAGACGGTAATTCCATCTATCTACAAGGATTTTCTACTGGAATGCCTCATGATATCCAAGAAATCATGGTACATTCATTGCCAGGATTAGAAAATGCGAAAATATTAAAGTACGCCTACCAAATTGAATATGATGCACTGACTTCTTTCCAATTTGATCGTTCGTTAATGGTTAAAAACGTTCCAGGTTTATTTGTAGCTGGACAAATATGCGGAACTTCCGGTTATGAAGAAGCTGCAGGACTAGGCTTGATGGCTGGAATTAATGCTAGTAGGTATCTACATAACCAAGATCCGATTATATTAAAACGCAGCGAAGCTTATATTGGAGTCATGATTGATGATTTAGTTACAAAAGGCGCTGAAGAGCCTTATAGACTTTTATCATCTAGGGCTGAGTATCGTTTGCTTTTAAGAAACGATAATGCTGATGCTAGATTAATGGATTTGGGCCATGAAATTGGTCTACTTAGCGAAGACGTGTATTCAAAATTCAAAGAAAAATATGCTCGAATAAATGCTGCTATAGAAGCTTTAAAAGTTAGTAATATTACTGATAAAGATAAACTAAATTCTCTTTTAATCGAAAAGGGAGGAGAACCAACTTCAGCTGGTTTGAAATCTTACGACGTATTAAAAAGACCTTTCTTCCATTATGAAGAGATTCGTCCAATAACCGAGGGGTTAAAAGACTTTGATTTAGATTATCAAGAAATACAATCTCTAGAAGCCATTGTTAAATATGAAGGCTATATTAAAAAGGAAGAAAGAGAAGCGTCTTTATTAATTAAAGAAGAGAATATGCTGATTCCAAACGATATTGATTATCTACATATGGATGGATTACGTTTGGAAGCTAGGACTAAATTAGATACAGTTAGACCAACTTCAATCTCCCAGGCTTCTAGAATTTATGGGGTTAATCCTGCTGATATTTCTATATTATTATTGAATCTAAGGAGGATGAAGAAATGAATTTCAAGATCATGCAAGAACTTTTGTCCAAAAAAGGTATTGCTATCGATTCCTCTTTAGAAAACAAATTCAATATATATGCATCTAGCTTAATTGAATGGAATGCGAAGATGAATTTAACTTCTATAAAAGAAGAAAGCGAAATCTTTGAAAAGCATTTTTTCGATTGCCTTCTTTTGATGGAATCTTTTGATTTTTCTAATAAGTTAGTTGCTGATATTGGCTCTGGCGCGGGATTCCCTGGAATGGTTATAGCCCTAGTTAATCCAAGTGCAAAAGTAACTTTAATTGATTCGACTGCTAAGAAATTTAAATTCCTTGAATTTATTAAAAAAGAACTGCAAATCCCAAATGTTTCTTTCCATATTGGAAGAGTTGAAGACATGAAAGAATATAGGAATTACTTTGATGTTGCTACTTCTAGGGGGTTCTCTTCTTTATCTACTACATGCGAAGTTAGCGCACCTTTAGTTAAGATTGGCGGATGTGTAATTTCAATGAAATCCAATCAAGGCGAAGAAGAATTGAAATTAGCTGAACTTCATT
>JALEUF010000183.1 GCA_022781015.1 Caryophanales bacterium | reverse complement strand
CTTGAATTCTTTGGAGATTGTATTCTAGTTGCCCATAACGCGACTTTCGACGTTGGCTTTATTAATGCCGCCTTAGAAAGGGCAGGGAAGCCACCTCTAGCTAATCCAATTATCGATACCATCCCAATTTCTCACTATTTATTCCCAGAAGCTGGTAGACATAGCGAAGGCGCGATGCTTAGGAATTTGGGATTAAAAATCTATAACGAAGAAGATGCTCACGAGGCTGTTTATGACGCTACTGCCTTAAATGAAGGCTGGCAGGAAATAATTCTTAGGTTAGATAAAGAACATCCTGGTATTACCCATGCCGACTTGGATTCATTAAATATCGAATTGCCTCCAAGAGAAGATAAAGATAAACCTGATTATCAAGCTAGGTTAAATAAATTCAGGGCCTATGTAAGACACTTACATTCATATCACTGTATCGCTCTAGCTAAAAACCAACAAGGTCTTAAGGATTTATATAGGATAATAACCGAAGGGCATGTCTCTTATTTTGCTGGCGTCCCAAGGACTCCAAGAGAATTAATAACCAAATATAGAGAGAATCTTTTGATTGGTTCTGCTTGCTTTAATAGCGAGATTTTCGAGATTGCCTCTACTAGGGATATAAGTGTCTTAGCCGATGCGATGAAATTCTATGACTATATAGAAATTCAGCCTATTGAAAACTATTCCTATCTATTGGATATGGGTAGAGTTGCTTCAAAAGAGCATCTTATTTCCTTATTAAAGGATATAGTAGCAGCTGCCAAGATTGCCAATAAGCCTGTTGTAGCTACCGGGGACTGCCATTATCTAGATAAAGAAGACAAGATATTAAGAGATATCTATATATATGCGAAAGCTATCGGAGGTGGGGCCCATCCTTTAAATCCACCTGCTAGGGCTAATAAACCTTTATTTGAAAATCCTGACCAGCATTTCCGTTCGACTCAAGAAATGATCGATTCATTTAAGACGTGGATGGATGAAGAAGAGGCCAAGAAGATTATTGTTGATAATTCAAGAATGATAGCATCTCAAATTGAACAATGCATACCTGTATCCGACGATTTGTTCGCCCCGAATGAAAACTTGCCTCATTCGGATTTGAAAATCAGGGAATTATGTGAATCCAACTTCAAGGCTAGATATTGTGGTAACACTAACCCTGAAGTAATAAAAAGAATTGGGGAAGTAAAAGCGCGTCTAGATAAAGAACTTAACGGTATTATCGATAATGGCTATGCCGTTACCTATTATATTGCCCATTGCTTAATCAAGATGGCTAATGATGAACCAGAGCATTATATAGTTGGTTCTAGAGGATCTGTCGGTTCTTCTTTTGCTGCTACCATGGCAGATATTACCGAAGTTAACGCCTTGCCACCTCATTATCTATGTCCACATTGCCATTATTTTGAATGGGCTGACCCAATTAAATATAAATCTGGCTTTGATTTGCCTGATAAAGTTTGTCCTGAATGTGGGACCAAGATGAAGCAAGATGGACAAAATATTCCATTTGAAACATTCTTAGGATTCTCTGCTGATAAGGTTCCTGATATCGACTTGAATTTCGAAGATGAATCGCAGCACAAAGCACATAATTACACGAAGATATTGCTAGGTGAAAATAACGTATTTAGGGCAGGCACTATCGAAACCGTTGCCGAAAAGACTGCCTATGGTTTCGTTAGGGGCTATTTTGAACGTATTGGGAAGAACCCTGATTCTATAAATCCAGCTTATATTGCTTCTATCGCATCTAGATGCCAGGGAGTTAAACGCACGACTGGCCAACATCCTGGCGGTATTGTTGTTGTTCCATCTAATATGTCTATTTTTGATTTCACCGCCGTACAGCATCCTGCAGATGACTTGGAATCTGAATGGCTTACAACCCATTACGATTTCCGCTCCATGCACGATGAAATATTAAAACTAGATATCCTAGGTCACGTTGACCCAATGGCCATGCGTTATTATAGGGATTTAACAGGCGTGAAAATCGAAGATATCCCGATGAATGACCCTAAGGTCCTATCTTTATTTGTATCTCCTGATGCGTTGAAGTTACATTCAAATTATCTTGGACTTAAAACAGGTGCTTCTGCCTTGCCTGAATTTGGAACCGACTTGGCCCAGCGAATGTTAATTGAATCTAATCCAAAGACATTTAATGACTTGCTTATTATTTCCGGTTTGGCCCATGGTACTAATGTTTGGAGTGGCAATGCCGAAGATTTAATCTTGAATGGTGTAACTGATTTAAATGGTGTCATTGGATGTCGTGACGATATCATGACCTATCTTATTTCCATGGGTGTCCCATCTAATATGTCCTTCAAAATCATGGAAGACGTTAGAAAGGGTAGGGGATTAAAACCTGAATACGAAGCTAAGATGGTCGAACAAAAGATCCCTCAATATTACATTGAATCTTGTAAGAAGATTAAGTATTTATTCCCTAGAGGACACGCGACTGCCTATGTCATGATGGCGGTTAGGGTTGCCTATTTTAAACTTTATTATCCTCTTGAATTCTATGCCGTCTTCTTCTCAGTCAGAAGTGATGACTATGACATTAAATCTATGATAGAAGGCGAAGATGCCATCAAAGCTAAGATTGAAGAACTTAGGGCTAGGATGGATGATAGATCTAATCCACTTAAGAATAAGGAAATAAATATCTATAAGACTCTTCTAATTGCCTTGGAGATGGTAGAAAGAGGATATAAATTCGAGAATATCGATTTATATAAATCCGATGCCCAAATGTTTGTAGTCGATCATGAAAACAAGGCCTTGATACCGCCTTTCTCGGTTGTTGATGGATTAGGTTTGGCAGCTGCCCAATCTATTGTGGATGCTAGATCAGATGGAAGGAAATTTCTTTCAAAAGAGGACATCCTAAAAAGAGCAAACAAGCTTAATTCAACTAATTTGAATGATTTGGAAAAGCTTGGTGTCTTAAAAGGATTGGGCGAGACTAACCAAATGTCTTTGTTTGAATTCTTCTAATTATTTATTATACTATCTAACGGCCTATTTAGGCCTATCGGGACGTAGCACAGCTTGGTAGTGCGCCTGGTTCGGGACCAGGAGGTCGTGGGTTCGAATCCCATCGTTCCGACCATATAGAAAGCATAGGTTTGATACAATAAAAATAGGGTATCAAGCCTTTTTTCTTGCCTTTTATATGCTTTTTAAGGCCTTTTTAACTAAAATAGGCCATTTATCCTGGTTTCCATTAAAAACGCAACAGTGGGCCAGGATTTTTTGTTTATTTGGCATTTCTATAAAAAAACGATAGGTCGCTATAAAAAAACGAAAGGTGTCAATAAAAAAACGATAGCCCTATAAAAAAACGATAGGTCTTTTGCATTGTACAAGTGTGACTTTTGTGGTAAAATAGTAGCAAATGACACAGGAGGATAATTAACATGATTAATTACGCTCAAAAAATAAAAGAATATAGAGAACGTAAATTTTTGACTCAGGTTGAATTTGCAGAATTGCTAGGCGTAGGAAAGACAACTGTTACTAGATGGGAAACAGGTCAATTCGAACCTACTATTAAAATTAAGAAAAAATTATATGAGCTTTTCATAGAAGCAGGAATGAAAGTGGAGGATTAGTATATGGGAAATCAAAAATATGAAATAGAAAAACATTCCGTTGATACTATTCTTTCGTGGATTAAAACTAAAGAAGTGGTTATACCAGAAATCCAAAGACCATTCGTTTGGAAGGCTGTTCAGGTAAGAAATCTTATTGATTCATTATATAACGGTTATCCAGTCGGATATTTGATTGTTAGTAGGAGCCATGATTTAAAACTTAAAGATGGAACTATATCAAAAGGGCAAAGAATATTAATTGACGGACAACAAAGAGTCACTGCATTAACAGCGGCTATTTTAGGTAGAACAGTTCTTAATAAAGAATACCAAGAGCGACCAATAAGAATCGCATATAACCCATTTGCAAAGGAAGAAGAAAATGCTTTTGAAGTTCAAGATCAGTCACACTTAAAGAGTAAGAGATGGATTGATGATATTTAGTTATTAAGAATGAGGTGCAAAGATGGATATTATAAGTAGAAAATACATAAATGAAGGCTTTAATAGTAAGGCATATATTATAAATGATGATTATATTTTACTTGATGGAGTAAATCAAAATTCATATAAAAACT